>CAMWTL010000307.1 GCA_947177145.1 uncultured Porphyromonadaceae bacterium | reverse complement strand
GTCGCGGGTCGATCTTCGCAGCGCTTATTGCGAAACTACCACTTCCACAAATACCAATCACACCAATCTCTTCACGATTAACAAAGGGTCGCGTCCCAAGATAATCTACTGCGGCACTGAAAGCCTCGGCATACATGTCAGGACTAACTGCGTTGCGGGGTTCGCCTTCGCTGTCGCCCCAGAACGGCAGGTCGATGGCGAGTGTCACGAAGCCAGCTTCAGCCATCTTCTGTGCATAAAGCATGGCGCTCTGTTCTTTGACTGCTCCCATAGGATGACCTACAATTATTGCAGGGTATTTGTCACCTGTCTTAAGTGAATTGGGGATAAACAGGGTTCCCGCTACTTTCATCCTATATTGATTCGGGAAAGATACCTGCTGTTCTTTTACCGAATAGCTGTGATAGAAATTATCGGCACCTGCCGGCTTAACGTAATTGTCCATAGTAGTTTGTGCTTTTCCTACGAGTGTCATTGCACCCATGACAAGTAATAATAAAAATCTTGTGGTTTTCATAAATAGTATGGTAATTAGTCTATTGTTTTAATCCATTCTGCCACTTCCTCTTGAGAATAATTGTTCATGACCTTTCCCTGCTTGAACACGGCTTTGGGGGCAGATACTCGCAGGTCTTTTTCTGTTTCACCGATGGGGCTTCCACCTGAAGTGGCAAACGGTATGATTACTTTTCCCTCGGTATCATACTGTTCAAGGAAAGTGTTGACGATTGTTGGTGCAGTGTACCACCAGATTGGAAATCCTAAATAAATGGTATCATATTTTTCAAAATTATCTACATGGCTTTTTACGCCGGGTCGCGTTGAGCGATCCTTGGATTCTCTTGTACCTCTCGCGCTGTCGTTCCAACCATCGAGATCTGCTTCTGTGTACGGTTGTTCCGGTTCGATTTCAAACAGGTCACCGTTGGTGGCTTTCGCAACCTTTTCAGCGAGAGACCGGGTGTGTCCCTGAGCGGAGAAATACGCGACGAGCACTGATGAATCTTCACCGCTCTGAGATGATTTTTCACTGCCCCTTGCCGCACAAGCAGTCAGTATGCACATCCCGGCTGCCATAAAAATTGCCATTAATTTCTTCATATCTATGCTTTTTAGTTGTTATATGGATATAACCAATTTATTGATTGCAAAGTTAGTATGAGATTGCCATAATTACAGACCCATATTTTGGGAATGCAGACCTCAATCGCTGATGATTGATTTTTTCAGATAAAAAAGTAGTAAATTCGCAGTATGAAACAGAATTCAACAATAGTCAGACTCGATTCGATAGACGCATACAACAAACTTTATGGGCTTGAAACCAAGCATCCGTTGGTCACGGTGATCGACCTCACCGAAGCGACCAAAGTAGTCAATCATGTCCGTATGGATTATGATGTATATGCACTTTTCCTGAAGAATGGGACAAACTGCACATTGAAATATGGAAGACAGCCATACGACTATCAGGAAGGTACGGTAGTAAGTTTTTCGCCCGGACAACTGATAGGCGTTGATACAGATGTCGATGAGATAGCGCCGGATGTAATCGGACTGATGTTTCACCCGGATCTGCTTCATAAGACTCCACTCTCATCTAAAATCAAGGATTACAACTTCTTTGACTACTCACAGCGTGAGGCTCTTCATCTGTCGGCCGATGAAAGACGTATATTCAATCAATGCCTTGAACGTATAAAGGAGGAGATTGCTCACCCCGTTGATAAGCATACGGCGGAAATAGTCTCCAGTCAGATACAGGTGCTTCTTGATTATGTGACTCGCTTCTATGAACGCCAGTTTATCACACGCGGGAAAATAAACTCCGATATTCTAAGCAGATTTGAATCCTCCCTGAAACAATATCTGGAATCGGACCGGACAAAAGAGGGACTTCCGACGGTAAACTACTTTGCTGATGAGGCACATCTAAGCCCCGGCTATTTTGGAGATATGATAAAGAAGGAGACCGGTGTGACAGCACAGGAGATTATCTCCAGGCATATTGTAGAGCGGGCAAAACGACGACTGACCGAATCTACAGATGATATAAGCATAGTTGCTTACGAATTAGGATTCCAACATCCACAGCACTTCTCCCGTATGTTCAAACGCATCACCGGCATCAGCCCCACCCAGTTCAGAGAGAAAGCAACCTCTAATCCGTTCTACTAAATTCTCTTCATCGCCATCGCTATGTTCTGCATCGGCGAATGCATCGCTAACGATGTTGTGAATTATAGTGAAATCACTCTCTTGTTACGGACGGATTTTAATTTCTTCAGTGTTCATGCTTGTATTGTAATCTGTTAATAATTTATAAAGCAGCTTTATTTCGTCATCGTAGTTTTGTAATAAACTCTCTCAGTGCAAGTGCGAATGGTTCGGGCGCTTCCATGGCGGTGAAATGTCCGCCGTAGGGCATCTCCGAGAACTGGACAAGGGGGTAATTGCGCTCAATCCACGGCTTAGGTACAGGCAAAATATCTTTCGGAAACCGTGCGATAGCGGTTGGAACGATC
>CAMWTL010000306.1 GCA_947177145.1 uncultured Porphyromonadaceae bacterium | reverse complement strand
AAATTTATTTAACCTTTCAACCCTCAAAGACGTTTAATAAGCGGATGGCAAAACTGCTGTCCGCTTCATTATTTTATAGCTTGGTAACATCCGTATTGCCTCCACGATTAACCAGAAAATACTTATGAATACCACCAATTCTTCCAACCAAACTGCCCCGACCCAAGGTAACATGCCCCAGAAATCAAAAATGTCAACCATCTTATGGGGCAATCTTCTCGCTCTCTCAGCTTCCATCTGCTGGGGTCTTAACGAGCCGGCTAACAAAGCGCTTATACCCGATTGGATCTCAGCCTCGGGTGTGGCTCTGTCGCGCATATTCGGCGCAACGATAATAATATGGATCATCTCCCTTTTCGTAAAGCGTGAGAAAATACAACATTCCGACTGGAAACTACTCTGGTGGGCAGGACTTATGATGGTAGGGTTCGTCTATGTGTTCTCTCTTGCTTTCAACACTGCCTCAGCCATCGACATTGCGATTATCCTGACTTTCCAGCCAATGCTTGTAGTGCTTATAAATGCCATCTTTAAACATATGAAGATTAGCAAACTGGAAATCTTAGGACTTGTGATAGCTTTCGGAGGTGCAGTGATGGTGATTCTTGCCGGAGGTAATCTTGACAGCGGACGCCTCATCGGCGACCTCTTCGCTGTGGTGTGCGCCATAACCTATGCCAGTTACCTGGTGATTATCGAAGGTCCCTCAAAGCGTTATGGCACTGTCAATCTGATGAAATGGATATTCCTCTTCACAGCTATCATATCGCTTCCCCTCCTCTTCACCCTTTCCACCGATATGAAGATTATCACCCACACCGAATGGCTACCTGTTTGTTTGCTTCTTTTTATTGTGCTATTTCCTACTGTCTATTGCTACATAGTCACACCTCCTTCGATAAAGATGATTGGTAGTGGTCTTTTCTCACTTTATCAGTATCTCGTGCCTGTGATAACATGTATAGTGTCCATCATCTTTAAGATTGACACATTCCATTGGTATCAGCCCGTCTCACTGGTCATCATAGTAGGTGGTGTGGTCCTCGCTAACTACGCCAAAGAAAAATATAGCCATTAAAATTATATCTCAACCTTACAAATAGTAACCACAGTTTTGAGAATTGTGGTTGCTATTTTCTTATTTTATATCACTTTTCTTCTCTTTTAGGCTCTAAGGTTAGATGGGAGTTTAATAAATCTGTATTTTTTCCAAAGATTTCAGTGGTGAGAAATATACATATTCGGAGAAAAAACATTAAATTTGCACCTACTAACCCAACACGTTCATATCATGAAAAAGAAGAGAATCGCAATCTTCGCATCCGGCAACGGCTCAAACGCCGAAAATATAATCCGCTATTTCCAGACAGACGACCGGGAGGCGGAGGTAGCCCTTGTGGTGTGTAATCGACAGGATGCCAAAGTACTTCAAAGAGCCGAATCGTTAGGTGTGCCCGCAATTGTCGTGCCCAAAAGAGACTTCAATAATGAGACTTTCATGACAGGGCTTATGCGTGACAATGGCATAGACTTTATTGTGCTTGCCGGTTTCCTTTTGATGATTCCGGACTTCCTAATTTCTCTTTATCCGGAGAAAATCGTCAATATACATCCATCCCTGCTTCCCAAATATGGAGGCAAAGGTATGTATGGCGAGCATGTGCATGAAGCTGTGGTGGCTGCAGGAGAAAAAGAGTCAGGCATAACCATTCATATCGTAGATGAGAATTGTGACGGTGGACGCATTGTATTCCAGGCTAAAACTATTGTTGAACCGACCGATACCCCCGACGATGTGGCTACGAAGGTACACGCACTCGAATATCTTCATTTTCCCCGTGTCATAGATGAAATGCTCTCCGGAAAATTATAAATGAAAAAGAACTAACCTTAATTATTCTGATAAAGCGACATGGACGACCAACTTCTACCGTTCGCATTTATGTGCCTCACATCGTTCTTCACCCTTACTAACCCGTTGGGAACGATGCCCGTTTTCCTGTCGATGACCAAAGGCCTCGATAATGCCCAGCGCACACGGATTGTACGCAGAGCCACAATTATATCTTTCATTATTCTGATTCTCTTTACTATCGGCGGTCAGGTGCTCTTCACGCTCTTCGGCATCTCTGCCAACGGTTTCCGTATCGCAGCCGGATTCATTATCCTTAAAATAGGCTTTGATATGCTTCAGGCTAAATATTCCAATACGAAACTGAGTCAGGATGAGATGAAAGTGTATGCCGACGACATATCAATCACTCCCCTTTCCATTCCGATGCTTTGTGGACCGGGTGCTATTGCCAACGGCATTGTACTTATGGAAAATGCCAACACCTGGGCTATGAAAATTACCCTTCTTGTAAGCATTGCGCTGATCTATCTCCTGACTTTTGTAATACTGCGATTCTCTACCAAACTCGTACCTATAATCGGCGAGACAGGAAATAACGTGATGATGCGTCTGATGGGACTTATCCTTATGGTGATTGCCGTGGAATGTTTCATAAGCGGTCTCAAACCGGTAATGGTAGACAT
>CAMWTL010000305.1 GCA_947177145.1 uncultured Porphyromonadaceae bacterium | reverse complement strand
CGCGAGGAAGGACGCGAGGAAAAATCAATAGAGATAGCCCGTAATCTTCTGCGTATTGGAATGGATATTGACAGCATTGCCAAAGTTACCGGTCTCACTCAGGACTACATTCAATCCCTATAATCCCTGTTGGCTCCAATAATAATTCAGGTTTTTGATGGGTATATCAGCTCAGGTTCTTTGCGCTTTGAGAAAGCGGCTGTGAAGATGGTGCCTATTATATTATACTTGATTCCCTTGTAGTTTCTGGCTGATTGCCGGCAGACCGATATGCACCGACCGCAGGATATACAGACGGTAGGGTCGGTTGTCCACGGTTGTTTGGGATTGATTGCCGCCACAGGACACAGTTCCACACAAGTGCCACAAGAAATACACTTTACTTGGCTGCCCTCCGGATGAACAGGTACTCCTCCGTATTTCTTGTAAGGACGATTACCTTTTATTTTAAGTTCTCCTCGTATCTCCGTGTCAAGTAATTGACTACAGATTTTACCGAACTCCGTTAATTTCTTCATATCGGATTTGTCGGGTCGTGAGGCAGCAACTTTCGGAAAGATTGAGTGTTGACCGATAAATGCGGCAGCGGCAATAACCTGAAATTTCTGTGCTTTCAGGATATCAGTCAATTCAAGGAGCGCATCGTCATAGTCTCTATTGCCATAGACAACTATGGCGATTGCTTTGGCTCCGTCGCCTTCTATTTGTCTTAGGATATCGGCGGCTAAAGATGGAATACGGCCGCCATATACCGGCACTGCCACTATCACTGCATCATCCTTTGAATAATCCGGGATAGGGGGATGGTTGATGTCAGCAATATTGATGGAGCTTGTCAGGGGGATATTCATGGCAGATGCCACTGCCGTCACACATTTGCGTGTGGTGGCGGTGGCACTGAAATATAATGCATTAAGTTTTCTCATTTTAATATTATTCTGCTGTGTAAGTTACAAGGTGTTTCCAATCCTCAGGTGGTGTTGGTACGGAGGTAAGTTTTGAGAAATTACCACTATGACCGTAGAATTTCTCAGTCTCATAAAATTGACATATGCCTATACCTGTGTCGAGAACTGATGCCGGACTTTTAGGTTTGTAGTAGAAGTGAACGGAATTATCTACTACAAGCGCACGCCAAGGTTGGGAGTTGGTGGAGGAGGGAGCTATACGAAGCATTTCCAAAGCCTCATAGAAGCGGTTATCAGTAGGCACAGGTGTATTGAAATCATTGTAAAAGAACAGGTCGTTGAAAGGTTTGCGATTCTTACTTCCGAGTGTGAGGCGGGTAAGTTTCTCTTTCATCGAGGGTTTCACAGCCTTACCCACAGGGCAGATGACTTTCAGTTCCTCTCCTTCGGGCCATTGTTCTCCCTTTTCAAAGTCGGAGCCTTTGAATGTGGCAGCAATCCAACAAGTGCCGAGACCGAGTTGCCAAGCTTTCAGCACTACCTGTTCAAATTGAAAACCGGCTGTAAGTGCCGATGCTTCATCGGAGCCGATTCCTAACAGAAAGAAATCTTCGGCACCGCTGATCATACCGTATGTGCTGGGTTTATATCCCTCCTTCAGATCAAACTCTTTAAGGCGAATTGTCAGTTTGCCGCCGAACGGGCTATAGGATTCTTCAATGGCTTTATTCAATTTTGCCTTCTGTTCATCTGTGAGACCCTCTCCGTCAAAACTTCTCACGGAGCGTCGTTCCTTCATTGCTTCAATTATATTCATATTTTAGGGATTTCTAAATTAACGTAATATATAATGCTCTGCAAAGCTGCTTTTATCTACTTAACTTTGTTATCTTATGAAATGTTCGTGTTGCGAGGTGTCATCGAAAAAATGTCTTGTGTGTCTGGGTAATAATAAAATGTCCGATATGTTGGATTGGATGTATAATAAGTATGGTTTTGGCGATAAATTGTTCAAAATGTTCGTGAAGAAAAAAGAATGTACTATTTTTGTATCATGTGGCGATTAATTAAGATTGATAATAAGACTTATCCGGATACTTCAGCTTTATCGAAGATTGAAGCCGGATGCATATTGTGTAAGAGGGGAGAGCTTATTCTAAATGTGGATGGCATCGAGAGGATAGTGAAGAGCGGACAACTGTTTATTTATCCTCCATATGCCAAAGTGATAATCTGTGAGGCAACGAATTTTTCGGGAATGGTTTGTGAAGTTGACCATACCTTTGTGCTTTCAGCAATGAAATCAATAGCCTGGAGTCCTAAATTACAGTTTATATCAAACCATCCTACAGTTACGCTATCAGGGAAAGATGAGGAAAGAATAACACAGCTGATTGATTTCATTGCGCAATCTGATGAGGAGGATGAAAATCAATTGAGGGGATTATTGCTTGATTGCTTGTGGAAGGCACTTACGTATGAGGTTTTACAAGCCTACATAGATAAGGTTGCACCGCCGACAGGAGAGCGGTCAAGCAGAGATTCTATAGTGGTGTCTTTTCAATCTGACCTGAAGACTGATGCCGCCTGTCATCGTGATGTAAGTCACTATGCCCGTCTGCAAGGTCTCACACCACGCTATTTCTCAACGGCAATAAGAGA
>CAMWTL010000304.1 GCA_947177145.1 uncultured Porphyromonadaceae bacterium | reverse complement strand
CAATTCGAATTAATCCAATTAGCGGATGAAGAGCAACTCACGATATTTCGGAAGTGGCCATATCTCGTTATCCACCATAAGCTCAACAGCGTCGATATGACGACGAATCTCCTCCATCAGTGGTGCCACATTATCATGGTAGGCAATTGCCTTCTCACGCTCTGACGGCTTACGATTGGCAATGTGGCGCTCCTTGATCATTTTCTCCACCAAGAATTTGATCTCATTGAGGTGTCCGGCAATCTTCTCAATCGAAGACATATCCTGGCCACCGATCTTCTTGGCAGTGTCACCGTCAAACAATTCCTTCACCTTGTATACATTGTCGAGGAGAAGACGCTGATAAGTGATGGCAGCCGGAATAATGTGGTTGATTGCCAAGTCACCGAGCACACGGCTCTCGATCTGAAGCTTCTTGGAATACATCTCCCACTTCACTTCATTGCGTGCCTCAAGTTCCTTCTTATTAAACAAACCGGCTTTCTCAAACATCTCCACACTCGAAGGCCAGAGATATGAATCGAACATGATAGGTGCCGAAGACTCAACGTCGAGTCCGCGACGCTTTGCCTCAGCCTTCCACTCATCGCTGTAGCCGTTGCCGTCAAATTGGATAGCCCTTGATCTGATTATATTTTCACGGGCTTCATCGAGCAATACCTTATCTACCGACTCACCCTTTGCCAAACGAGCCTCTACCCTATCGGCAAACTCATTAAGCTCTACAGCCACAGCAGCATTGAGGGCGATAAGCGCCGAAGCACAGTTGGCAGAAGAACCCACAGCCCTATATTCAAAACGGTTACCCGTGAAAGCAAACGGACTTGTACGGTTACGGTCAGTGTTGTCTATCATCAGCTCCGGAATCTGCGTAACATCAAGGCGCATTTCGCCCTTCCCCTCCATAATGATAGACTCAACCTCGTTTTTCTCTATGCGGTCAAGCACTTCACTGAGCTGCTTGCCAAGGAACATTGATATGATTGCCGGAGGTGCCTCATTCGCGCCGAGACGATGAGCGTTGGTAGCCGTCATAATCGACGCTTTCAGAAGTGCATTATGCTTATGCACCGCAGCCATCACATTGCTGACGAACACGATAAACTCAAGATTTTCTTTAGGGGTCTTGCCGGGAGAGAAAAGAAGTTTGCCTGTATCTGTACCGAGACTCCAGTTATTATGCTTGCCACTGCCATTAATGCCGGCAAACGGCTTCTCGTGAAGAAGCACTCTGAAATTGTGTCTGCGAGCCACCTCATTCATCACCGACATAAGGAGCAGGTTATGGTCATTGGCAAGGTTTGCCTCCTCAAATATAGGGGCAAGCTCAAACTGGTTGGGCGCAACCTCGTTGTGGCGTGTCTTGGCAGGGATACCCAAGCGGTGGCACTCAATCTCCAAGTCAAGCATAAAAGCTTCCACACGGCTCGGTATGGCTCCGAAATAGTGGTCTTCAAGCTGCTGGTTCTTCGCGCTCTCATGTCCCATGAGGGTACGCCCGGTAAGAACCAAGTCGGGACGAGCGGCATACAGGGCTTCGTCAACAAGGAAATACTCTTGCTCCCAACCTAAATAGCAGAGCACGTGCTTCACATCTTCATCAAAGAAGCGGGCAACACGTGTAGCCGATTTGTCAACGGCATTCAATGCCCTGAGTAAAGGAGTCTTATAGTCAAGACTCTCGCCGGTATATGATATAAATATTGTGGGAATACAAAGTGTATTGTCTACAATGAAAGCCGGAGAAGAGATGTCCCATGCGGAATAGCCTCGTGCCTCAAATGTGTTGCGGATACCACCATTCGGGAAACTTGAAGCATCCGGCTCCTGCTGCACAAGGAGCTTGCCGGAGAAAGTCTCCACCACGCCTCCTTTACCGTCGTGCTCGATGAAGGCATCGTGCTTCTCGGCTGTGCCTCCGGTCATAGGCTGAAACCAGTGGGTGTAATGACGTGCCCCCTGCTCTATCGCCCAACGCTTCATTCCGTCAGCCACACTGTCAGCCACCTCACGACTCAAAGGCTTCTTGTTGTCAATGGCGTCAACAAGTGCCTCATAAGTTGTGCGGGGAAGATACTCAAACATCTTCTGGCGATTAAATACCTTCTCGGCATAATACTTGTCAACCCTCTCCTTAGGAATCTCAACCTTAACGGCTTTTCGAGAAGTTGCCTCTTCTACACTTTTAAATCTTAAATCTGACATTACACAAATTTAATTATATGTTGTTTATCTTTTATCAAAATGATTTACTCTGTTCATATGCTTTGCCTTACAAGAAGGCATCATCATTTATCAGATACTTTACAAGAAAACCATCCTCTAAGAAACTTTCCTTTGTAGAAATTATCCTTTGTAAGCCTCTTTCAGACGATTCATCGCCTTGACAGTGTTCTCACGGCTATTGAAACCGGTGAGACGCACATACCCCTCCCCTTTCGAGCCGAAGCCGGAACCGGGAGTAGTGGAGAAACCGAAATCCTGCAAGAAACGGTTGAAAAGGCTCCAAGAGTCGCTTTCATCTCCTGCCGACACCCACACATAGGGGGAATTCTCACCTCCAAATGCCTTAAA
>CAMWTL010000303.1 GCA_947177145.1 uncultured Porphyromonadaceae bacterium | reverse complement strand
GGTCGGATTGCTGGCGTACCCAGAGATATTGGATGTAGGTGGGAGTGATGCTGCCATTCTCGATACGTATTGCCTCGGCTGCGCCTTTTGCTCGTTCAATCTCTGCCTGTGCATTGAGCTTCTCTGCCTCAAGATTTGCCTTGGCTTCCTCAATTTTTATCTTTCGGTTCTGCTCGGCTTTGGCAAACTCAGCCTTACCCTCCATTTCCTGCGACCACACATTGTACCACGGACGAATGAAAGCCATAGATGCAATGAATACAACTAAGCCGATTGCTCCCCATATTACGGTTTTCACCAAGCCGGGAGCTATATTGAGATTATTATTCCTGTTATACATAGCCCAATGATCAGAGCAGGTTCTCGCGCTCTGTGATTTCGGCATCAGTCATAGTGTAGCCACCGAGGCTTCCCTCTTTTGCCTGAATGCAGATATAGGTCATCGGTTCCTCAGATGTGCATTTCAGGTTACGGTCGCAGTTAGTAGATACTCTGATTACAGAGCCTTCAGCAATATCGAATACCTCGCCATCAACCTGAAACTTTCCGGCACCTGAAAGGATGATGTAATTCTCCTCATTATCCTTGTGACTGTGGAAAAACGGCACAGCAGCTCCATTAGGAAGTGTGCCGAAAGAGATCTCGCAAGATGTTGCACCGGTGGCGTCTTTCACAAACTGTTTGCCTTCAAAACCGTGTAGATTACCCACGGAAGCGTGTGCGAACTTATCGCCTTTGTTAAGAACTTTTACTTCACTCATAATATATCGTATTAAATATGTTGATTAGAGGTTTATCAATAAGTGCCGTAGCGGAGCTGACGGTAGAAGTTGAGAGTGGCAGCCATTATATAGGGATAGAGCCAGATGAAACCGATTCCACAAGTAATGCTTGCAAGAATTATCCAACCGATGAAGCGAAACTCAAGACAGAAGAGATCCCATTTGTGACCGGTCATCATTGCCCAGCTCTGCTTCATAGCGTCAATGCCGGAGATGTTTTGGTCATCAGCCATAATGAAGAAGGTCATACTGAAACCGAGGCCAAGGATAATGCCGGGCACGATAAGAAGGGCACAACCTATGCTTGTGGCCAAAGTGATGAGGAGTCCGGCAATGAGTGTCTCGATAAAACGGTTGAATCCGGAAAAGAGAAGGTCGAGTTTACTTGTCTTAGTGTCGATCAGGCAGCAGAGATAGAGCACATATCCGAAAGTAAGTGGCCCGTAAAGAATAAGCTCTCCGATGTACGTGCATGAAGCGGCTAATACGATTACAAGATAAATGAGGGTGGCAATCGCAGCTTCGCCCCAGTGATTGGCGAGCTGCATCTTTGCCTTACGCATAAAAGCTACGTTATCCATAATGATAAAGTATTTAGATGATGAATTAAAAGATATTTCAAGTTTTTAGTGCCTTAATGAGCAACATCAGTAATTGAAATGCGAATTTACAAAAATAAATTTTAACTTTTTATAAAATTTTAGTAAATTCGCCACTAAATTTTTCAAATTAACACTGACAAACAAAATGCAAGAAACCGACGAAAACATCACAACCGGCACCGGTCTGCCCGAGAACGCCTTCCGTGAACTCGCAGCCGATGAGAAGTACACCCCGGTGATGCATCCTGCTCACGACCAGCAGGAGGTGACCCCTTATTCCGTGGGAATGGGTCTGTTGATGGCAATAGTGTTTTCAGCCGCAGCCGCTTACCTCGGTTTGAAGGTAGGGCAGGTGTTTGAGGCAGCCATCCCTATTGCCATTATAGCAGTGGGCCTTAGCCAGGCTCTTAAAAAGAAAAGTCCGCTCGGACAGAATGTGATTATCCAGAGCATCGGTGCCTGTTCCGGTGTGATTGTGGCAGGTGCCATCTTCACTCTTCCGGCTCTTTTCATCCTTCAGGCAAAGTATCCTGACATCACCGTAAAGTTCTATCAGATTTTCCTTTCCTCTCTGTTGGGTGGCATATTGGGTATTCTCTTCTTCATCCCCTTCCGTAAATATTTTGTGAAGGATATGCACGGCAAGTACCCCTTCCCGGAGGCAACTGCCACAACCCAGGTACTCGTGTCGGGCGAGGCTTCCGCTGCCGAGGGTGGCGGTCAAGCAAAGACCTTAATACTCGCTTCGCTCATTGGCGGTATCTACGATTACATTGTCGCTACCTTTGGATGGTGGGCTGAGACGGTGACTTCGATGGCTTCGTCTGCCGGACAGGTGGTGGCTGAGAAGACAAAGCTTGTGTTGAGCTGCAATACTGGAGCTGCACTTCTTGGCCTTGGCTACATTGTAGGTTTGAAATATGCTTTCGTTATTTTTGCCGGCTCTATCTTTGTGTGGTGGCTTGTGATTCCTTTGATGGGCACATACGGCAACGCAGAGATTGCATCTATGGCACCGGAGGCTATTTTCCGCGACTATGCACGTATGATCGGTATCGGCGGTATAGCTATGGCGGGTGTAATCGGCATCATCAAATCTTGGCCTATCATCTCTCAGGCTGTGGGCCTTGCCGGACGTGAACTCAAGGGGAAGAGCAGCGGTGTGAAGGAGATTCGCTGGCAGATGGATATTTCAATGAAGCATA
>CAMWTL010000302.1 GCA_947177145.1 uncultured Porphyromonadaceae bacterium | reverse complement strand
GGTAAGACCCACCTTGGTGTCTTCATACTCCACCTCCACAGTCTCGGCAGCCCCCGTACGCCCTGTGCACACCTGCTCATAGGAAGGATACGGAACAACACTGTTGGCGTATCCAGCCGTCGTCTTCACCACACCATCCACGAGTGAGAAAAGATGGTCAGTCCCCCAAAAACATCCTCCGGCAAAATATATCTTCTTATCCATATTCAGAATTCATTTTATCAATATAACACTTGAAAGGTAACTTTATCCGCGTCATCAGGTTTGTCGAAGATGAAACAATTAATCTTCAATAATCAATCTCGCTTTCACTACCTTGCCTCCGAATACCTTTACCGCAATCTGAGTATCAGCAGGAAGATCCTCCCGAATCCCAAACCGTCCGGGATTAAACCAATAATTGTTTCCTTCAGAATCCGTCACCCTCCATGCCGTCTGTCCAAGTCGGCGGTTGCCATAGCGGTCCGTAGTCTCTGCCGCAGGTTTATGGTAGGTTTTTCTTACCGGGATCTCCGGCAGAGATTCGTAGATGAAATCATCTGCCATATTCTCTATCTTACTATAGATACCGACAGGATCGGCTGCCTCGGTTCCGGATGGAATCTTCTTCTCGGTCTCTTTGTAGAGTCTTGGCAGATTCCAACCCTTGTTCCCATAAAAGTCCTTCACATATCTCAGTTCCCACTTGGCCTGTGGGAATGCCCCACCCTCCGCAAGCGCAGCTGCAAGCTGAAGATGTATCTTCCCCTTGAAATCCTCCTGCCCCGGACAGCGGAGCGCCCTGTAGAGAAGACTGACCTTCAGTCGCAGGTCATCCTTATCCGTGATAAGATTCGCCAGGCGTGTCCAAAGATAGAATTTGGTTGATGAAGCCAGGATAGCAGTGCGAAGCATCTCTATCGCCTTCTCCTTTTCACCCTCTAATTCGTAAAGCTGGGCACTTTGGGCAAGGAGATTGGCAGATGGAGGATATGAGACCAATGCTCGATTTACGATCGCCATAAATTCATCTGAAGCTGGGATATGCATACTGTAAAGCTCATCCACATAATGTGTGATCAACTTCTCCACGGTCGACGGCAACTGTTTCCCCTCATGTTCTTTCCGGTTCCAGTCTGTCGGTCGGATATTCTCGAGATTCCAGAGATTTGCAAACTTCACGATCGAAAACCGTGACTCAGCTGAAGACATCGGACCCGATACTGAAGACTTAAGACTCGAAGCTGAAGACTTACTATCCTTATAAAGCCGGAAAGCTTCCGTCAGGATCATGGAATGCAGCTTGTGTGGTTTTGTCACGTCAAGACGCAGATAATGAGCGAGCAACTGCTTACGCTCCTGAATAGCGTGTGCCGGACTTTGATGCAGCGCATAGTAAATGATCCAGCCGAAAGGATAGTGGCTTTTCTTAGGCAATTCCCGTAGTTCCGGATTTTTCACTATCGAGGAATACACCTCGATGGCTGCCCCTGCTTTTGCACGGTCAAAACCGTCTGATACAAACTGAATGATTTCATTGGTTTCCATGATGTCAGATTTATGGTAGTTATTTCTAATTCACAAAGCTACACATAAAATCTGACACCACCAACTATTTCCCCAAAATTCCATCACCTATTCGTCATGTAGGGACGCACGGCTCGTGCGTCCGCCGAATCACATCAGCCCCTTATGACCGTAAACACCATATACGCCACATAAAGCAGAGTAAGCACGATGCCAAACACACGCCCGATCTTACGGCTCTTGACCATCAACGGGACCATCCACAACAATGCAGCTGCCCCAACAAGAGTGATGAAGTCTACAAATCCTATGGAATCCGCCCTCAACGGTATCACAAGCGCACTCAGCCCAATCGTAAGCAACGCATTGATAATACACGAACCCACTATATTACCAAATGCGATACCGCTTGCACCCTTCACTGTCGCCGTAACAGAAGTAACCAAATCCGGAAGCGCATTGCCGATGGCGACAACCGTAAGCGCAACCATAGCCTGGCTCATGCCTATCTTCAATGCCAAGCCGCTTGCTCCGTCTACCACCCAGTTACCTCCTACCACGAGTGCACCTAACCCAACTGCTATCATCACCCACGAAAACCAGTGCTTGCTCCTGAGCTTGGCAACATCAGCCTTCAGGGCACTCAGCTCACACTTCGCGCTATGGGCAGAAGCAATCCCTACGTTTGCTGTGGTAGTTTCGGCTCCTTCAGAAAGGTCACTCTCCCCATCATCAGCATCATCGGGATCTTGCAACTGCTTATTCTTTGAGGAGAGGATCATAAACCACATATAGAACACGAAAATCACAATAAGCATAATGCCCGACGAACGGTTGATCACATTATGGTGAGCAGCATCGAAGAGCACACTATCACCGGCTATCCATAGAGCCGCCGAGGCGATGAAAAGGATTGGAAGATCCTGAGTCCTCATAATGCCGCTTACCTTAAACGGACGCACCACCCCCATTATGCCTACCACGAGCAGCAGGTCGAAGATATTGGCACCAATCACCTCTCCTACAGCAAGGGCCGGTTTATTCTGAAATGCCGACTCCACACACACCACGATATCCGGCATCGTACTGC
>CAMWTL010000301.1 GCA_947177145.1 uncultured Porphyromonadaceae bacterium | reverse complement strand
AGAGATATGATGAGGACTGGCTTGAATTCATTGTCGAATGCCGAAGCGGTGGTAACATCTGGAAAGATTATGATTATATCGAGGGTGGTGTAGCTGATGACCGAGTCATTGATACGGTAAACATGTATATCCAAGGATTCATCGATAGAGATCGGGCACTGAACAACCTACGGTATCTGAAACCCAATAACCAAATCTGTATTCTGAATCAGAAATTGCTCGACAAGCATCTGAAATTTAAAGAATGCCTTAAATTAGATTAATTATGAACTATTACAACAAAACCTTAAAGGACATTCTTCGTTGGAATCGTATGGGAGCGATTGCATGCCGTATAGCCGACAGACTGTCTATATCACCATTGCAGGCATTGAAGGATTTCTACCGAAGTGAGACCTGCGAGAAATTCCATGACAGAGCTACAAAGCTCGACCTCTACAGTGACTACTACATAGCTGACAGCTACCTCATCGAAAAAGGCCTATATAAAGCATAATGCAGATTCCGTTAATATCTATCTAAACACGCAAACTCTGATTATTACATAGCATCTATGGATTATACTATAACACGCAATTACTATCTATCCGCAGCCGAATGCAACGCGCAGCAGGAGATGTCGCTCCCCATGCTCGCGCAGAAACTAATCGACGTCGCTACCGAACATGCCAATATCCTCGGCATCGGCAACCCCTACATGCCGAATCCAGACATGGGCTGGGTACTCTCCCGCCTCACAATTGAGATGAACAGCTATCCGCATGAAAATACTGACTATACCATCAAAACGTGGGTCGAGGACTGGAACCGCCATTTCTCGCGCCGGGCATTCTCCATATCGGATGACGACGGCAACGTGTTAGGCTATGCCCGTTCCATCTGGATGGTGCTCAACACTTCCGACCGCAGCAACGCCGGGCTTTCAGGACTCAACTTCAATCCTGCATGGATATCCGACATCGAGTGTCCCATACCCATGCAGGAGAAACACGTCCGTATCGAGCCGGACGGTAAAGAATCCCTCTACCGCTTCAAATACTGCGACATCGACTTCTACCGCCACGTCAATACTGTACGCTACATTGACCTGCTTCTCAACCAGTTTGAAATGCAGACCTACGATGAAAACATCGTCAACCGCCTTGAGCTCTCCTTCCTCCACGAGGCATCATACGGCATGGAAATAAGGGTAATGAAGCAGACTTCCGACACCAATCCTCTTCTCCATCGTCTATACCTCGAGAAGTCTGACGGTACCCGGCCCATCCTCTACTCCCGCCTCCGCTTCGCCCCCCGACAAAAGTAGGGATACAAGGCCCTTGAATCCTCCCACTCTTCTATACCTTATACGCCGTAAAACAGATTAAAGTAGTAGGCAAGGACAAGGATGGTGATGAGAGCAAAGGCTGTGCTTAATATAGCTATAAGCAGAGCCTCCTTTTTATAGCCCCCTTTATATATCCAGAAAGCCATATACAGAATCCCTACCAATGCCAATATGATTCCGATATACTTCAGAAAGAACAGTGAAGGGGGCAGAAATGTCGCTACCATCATCAATGCCATACCTCCAAATCCGGCCACATAGATGACCGGCCGGTACGGAATATGGACTTTAGATACTATTTCTTGGATTGACATATCATTTATCATTTAAAGGTTATACATTACGATATCAAATAAGCAGACCAATATCAAAGGGAAAATCTTTAAAATACACATCACGTAATTCTTCATCTTAAGATATCTGTATGCCACATCAAACGTGCAAACCACAAGACACACCTGAA
Organism: uncultured Porphyromonadaceae bacterium; assembly: GCA_947177145.1. GTDB lineage: Bacteria > Bacteroidota > Bacteroidia > Bacteroidales > Muribaculaceae > Lepagella. The sequence goes on along the minus strand of CAMWTL010000301.1, from coordinate 806 downwards.
TAATGACACTAAGGATAAACGGTATTTTCAGTCCTAATCCCAAAAATGCAAGGGCCAACAGAGAGTTGGAATAGAACTCTCTGCTTGACATACCGTTTTTCTTTGAGGATTCTTCCATGTCTTATGAATAACGAGTCTCTTCGCATCATGCACTCTTTGCGTGGCAAAGGTATATAATAGGCGCGGCTAAAGCAAATTTTAGGGTTTAGTTTTAGTTTAGAACAGGATTAAACTGATTCTTAAAATCCCTATACCAAACCCAACTCAATTATAATAAACGAATTAGCTCATCAACTGCATTAGCGTCCATCTCACGGTCAAAAAACCTCTTCCCCATCTCTTTTCTCCTGAAGGTAACCGTAGATTTCGATCTTCCAACCAGCATGGCGATATTGGCGGGACTCACACCACACTTGATAAGCAACGCCATATTAAGGTCTGACGGCTTCAGGTCTCCCCCAGCCAGAACATATAGATTGCTCTTAAACTTAGGACTACTTTCTGCTACGGTTTTCTCAAGGTCGACCCATATCGGGTTTGATTCATTCACTATGGAGCCGTTGCGTATGCTCTGCTGTATGGCTTCATAGACATCCGACTCAAGTATGTCCGAGGGAATCCCTCCGGCTTTATCCTGACTTGACGACATCAGCGTCTTCTGGAGCAAGAGGCGGCTGTCTCCCTCCTCAATAGCTGCCACCACTGGCTCACCGCTGTTGCGGAAGAAATACATCACTGTTAAGGCAAGAGCCCCCGCGGTAATAACTATCCCTAACACCCACCTCAACATCTCAAGTTCCGTCATA
>CAMWTL010000300.1 GCA_947177145.1 uncultured Porphyromonadaceae bacterium | reverse complement strand
CGTGAGAAATATTTCGCTCCCTATAAGGCAGCTATCCAGGCAGGTGCTCTCTCTGTGATGGTCAATTCAGCCCTTATCAACGGTGTGCCTATGCACATCAACCACGAGCTGCTGACCGTATGGCTGAAGGATCAGCTTCACTGGGACGGTATGATTGTGACTGACTGGGCAGACATCCATAATGTCTGGCGTCGCGACAAGGTGGCAGCTGATTATAAGGAGGCTATCGAGAAGTCGATCAATGCCGGTATAGATATGTCAATGACCCCCAATGACGTTGAGTTCTGCACACTTCTGAAGGAGCTCGTGGATGAGGGTAAGGTGCCTATGAGCCGTATTGACGACGCTGTGAGCCGTATAATCCGTCTGAAGCTCCGTCTCGGCCTTTTCGACATGCCTAACACTGACTATAAGAATTATCCTCGCTTCGCATCGCAAGAATTTGCGCAGGCAGCTCTTGAATTGGCAGTGCAGAGTGAGATACTTCTCAAGAATGAGAAGAACGTGCTTCCTCTCGCGCAGGGTAAGCGCATCCTCGTGACCGGTCCGAACGCCAACTCTATGCGTTGCCTCAACGGTGGATGGTCATATACCTGGCAGGGCAGCAACCTTCCGATATTCCATCAGCAGTATAATACTATCTACGAGGCTATGTGCAACGAGTTCGGCTCACAGAACGTGACTCTTGAAGAGGGTCTTGACTATGTAGAAGATTATGGTCAGTGGGAGAAGGAGGTCAATGTACGCATAGACCGTGCCGTGGCTGCTGCCAGCCGTGCGGATGTGATTGTGGCTTGTGTCGGTGAGAACTCCTACTGTGAGACAGTCGGCAACCTCAATGACCTTACACTTTCTGAAAATCAGCGTAACCTCGTGAAAGCCCTTGCAAAGACAGGTAAACCTATCGTGCTCGTAATCAACGGTGGCCGTCCGCGTGTCGTAAGAGAGATCGAGCCTCTTGTGTCAGCTGTGGTAGACATCCTTCTTCCCGGTAACTATGGCGGCGACGCTCTTGCACAGCTTCTTTCCGGCAAGCGTAACTTCAGCGCGAAACTTCCTTACACATATCCTAAGTGGACCAACGCTCTTACCACTTACGACCACAAGCCGAGTGAGACAGTGCCTATGATGGCAGGTGCTTATAATTATACAGCTGACATTGACGTGCAGTGGCCGTTTGGCTATGGCATCAGCTACACTACTTATGAGTATTCTGACCTCAGAGTTGACAAGAGCGAATTTACCGCTACCGATGACTTGAAGATCAGCGTGAATGTGAAGAACACAGGTGATAAAGAGGGTATGGAGGGCGTGCTTCTCTATTCTTCCGACCTTGTGGCGTCTGTCACTCCGGATGCTTGCCGTGTGCGTGCATTTGATAAGATTACCCTGAAACCCGGTGAGTCTAAGACTGTAGAGTTTACTATCCCTGCAAGCGACCTTGCATTTGTGAACTACGACAACAAGTGGACTCTTGAGGCAGGTGAATTTGAGTTTACCGTAGGTAATCAGAAAGCCGTGGCTAAGTGTACTCAGACTAAGGTTTGGGACACCCCTAATATCTGAAGTATTTAAGTTTTACCAGCCATACGAAATGGCTATGGAGTTGGCTTCGTATGGCTGGTAGTTTCTTCGGAAGGTGATTTCAAGATTGCCTATCTCTAAATATTAATAGTATGAAAAAAATTATTTTTGTTATGGCATTGCTGCTCAACGTATTGATGTGCAATGCCCAGCAGGCTCTGTGGGGTTTCTCACAGATTGTATCGCCGGAAGTGCATCCGGACAACACCGTGACCTTCAGATTCCAGGCACCCAACGCCCAAAGCGTACAGGTGACGGGTGATTTTCTGCCTCCACAGTCTATGGACACCCCTTACGGAAAATTTGACGCTCCGGGTACGGCTGATCTTGTAAAGAATGCCGAGGGGATATGGGAATTTACCACCAATGCTCTTTCGCCGGAACTTTATTCCTATTCTTTCATCGTTGACGGATTGAAGATGCCGGATCCCTCCAATGTGTTCCAGATACGTGACACTGCCACAATCACCAATGTCTTTCTGATTGGCGGAGATTACGCTGACTACTTCAAGGTAAATGATGTACCTCACGGCACTGTGTCAAAAGTGTGGTATGACAGTCCGACTCTTGGCACTGACCGCAGAATGACTGTCTATACACCGGCAGGATATGAGAAGGGCGACAAGCGTTATCCTGTGTTCTATCTGCTTCACGGTATGGGTGGCGACGAGAATGCCTGGTCGGAGTTAGGACGTGCCACACAAATACTTGACAATATGATAGCTAAGGGTGAGATTGAACCTATGATCGTGGTTATGACCAACGGCAATGTGGATATGGAGGGTGCGCCTGGTGAGACCAGTCTCGGATTTACCCAGCCTACTACCCAGCTTTCCAAGACAATGGAGGGTAGTTTTGAGAAGCATTTCCCCGATGTGGTGAATTATATCGACACCAACTACCGCACCATAGCCGATAAGGAACATCGTGCAATCGCCGGTCTGTCGATGGGTGGTTTCCACTCGCTTCACATTTCAAAGGAATATCCGGATATGTTTGATTACATAGGTCTTTTCTC
>CAMWTL010000299.1 GCA_947177145.1 uncultured Porphyromonadaceae bacterium | reverse complement strand
AGACGTCTCACAGAAGCTATAGCATCGTTCTCAGGCAAAGATCCCAATATAGAGATTATGCCTACCCTTAAATCCGCAGCCTTAAGTCGGAGAAGATCCTCCATCACCATATAGTCAGTGCTTGTAAGCTGACCCTTAGTGTGCATTTCTGCCACCATCATATTTGCCCATCGTCTCTCTTCCCCTGCGCGTGCGCCCAAGGCTTTAATGGCATATTCTTTACGTCTTTCAAAACAGACCTCCTCAAGAAGCCACTCAATAAAGAAACCTCGAATATTCAAATCAATGTATGCCACATATTCAAGAGCTTCTTCCACATACTCCTTTGACTTCAGCATCATTGCCAATTGGCATATCTTCACGGCAATATCTCCACGAGTCATTTGGATTTCATATCCCGGAAATACATAATTATCATATATGGCACTCCCCTTCACCGACTTTATGAGAGTCTTAAGAAGTTTGAAATCCTTTTCAGCTTCTTCTCGTGAATTATAGACCATATCCAATGATAGAAACGGTGATTCACCCACTTCCAGATAATAGTCTCTTGCACAATAGCATAAAGTAGAATTAAGATACACCGGCATAACACCTGCCATTATGCGATGATCATCAATTCGTTGCGCTAAGAGGGGTGTAACCAATCGCGAAGTGAACTTTGAAACTTTTATATTTCCCAACATTAAAAGAATTGCCTCAATCTTATAAGCCGGTGCCGTCGCAATCATCCTCTTCACCGGTTCTTCAAGATCTTTTACCTCATAAAATGCGGTAGCCCATAAGCCCAGATACACTGCCATTGCATCATTGCTTTCCAAAGCTTTTCGACGACTTTCCGGATCCGTGACGTAACGATAAACATAGTCCAAAAACTTATCACTCAAATTCAGAGACATATTTTCTCTATAAAACCCTGTAGTCACCATCAATCCACGTTTCACCGATGAGAATCGTTGCAGATTGTTCTTCCTTATCACATCAAGCATATAGATATGGCTTACGGGTTTACCCTCGTCAATGGTTTCAACTATAGCCTGCCGTAACCCCTCCTGCATTCCGGCAGCCAAAAGGAGTTTACCCTCAAGTTCAAGCAGCTCCGGATTACCACTCTTAGCTATAGCCTTAAAAATGGTATGGCTTAGCCGTATGTGATTGTCTTCCGATGTCAGACCCTCCTTTATATAATCAATACACTCCTGATTACCGGAATCAAGCATAGCAGCCAGCCAATTCTCCGTATCAAGTTCGGAAGGTAGTTCTGCCCCTTTAATATTAGAACTGCTACGGAGTAGTTCACCTATTGAAAAACCGGAAGCACGAAGAAGCAATAAATTTTTAAATTTATTAAATAAGTGATGGTTGATGTGAAAGTCAGGCAAAGTTGTCCTTATAGATCTACGATACCATCCGTAAGTGTAGGGAGAGGCTGCCTCAATACCTATAAAGCATTGAAGCACAGAAGCCCACTCCTCTCCCCACAGATATACCACAAATTGTCTTAACTCCCCGTCGAAAAGATGAGATATATCAATAATCTTATAATCTTTCACATAGTCTGAAAGCCTCTTTAAAAAGACCTTATCACCATGATAATCCAAATCACATTCTTTAAGAAACAGCGTCACCAGTTCTCGTGATCTCTCATCAAGCTTTTTAGCCCTATCAAGCTTTTCAACGAGTCGGTCAAAATAATTTCCACACAGTTTATTTATAAATCCATTATGTGATAGTTTCATAATATATACGACGGGCTTTAGACGTTAAGTTGGGAAATTATCAGATTGCGCCTCTGATGCGGTCGGTGACGGCTGAAAGGGCTGCTTTGGCACCTTCACCGATTGCTACTACGATTTGCTTATACGGGACGTCGGTGACATCTCCTGCTGCATATACACCTGCTATGTCGGTGTGACCGAGTGAATCCGTGACAATTTCCCCGCGCTCATTAGTGTTCACCTCCCCGGCAAAGGCTTGGCTGTTGGGTGTAAGACCAACCTGTATAAATACACCTTCCACTCTGACATCTTTCACTTCACCCGTATTAACATCCTTGACCTTAACAGAGGTAACACCTGTCGTGTCATTACCCAAGATCTCAGTAAGTTGCGACGAAAGATGGACGCTAACATTATCGAAAGCATTAAGACGTTTACAAAGCACCTCATCAGCCTTGAGTTCGGAAGCATACTCAAACAGGTCAACGTGGGTACATATCCCTGCCAAGTCAATGGCAGCCTCAACGCCGGAGTTACCACCACCTACCACAGCCACTTTCCTACCCTTATAGAACGGACCGTCGCAGTGCGAACAGAATGCCACACCCATTCCCATATACTTCTCCTCACCCGGAATGTTCAACCGTCGCCAAGACGCTCCCGTGGCTATTATCAGCCCAGGAGCCTCAAACCATTCACCAATATCAGTCTTCACTCGTTTGTTTCGTCCTTTCAGATCGGATTCAACTATCTTGCGATTCTCAAAAAGGGTAATATCATATTCCTTCAGGTGGTTACGGAGTGCATCGGCAAGGTCTGAGCCTGTGGTTTTCGGCACTGAGATGAGATTTTCAATGGCAACCGTGTCTGCTACCTGTCCCCCTACCATACCTGCCACCACTGCCGTG
>CAMWTL010000298.1 GCA_947177145.1 uncultured Porphyromonadaceae bacterium | reverse complement strand
ATGAAACAGAAATTCGACATCATAACAAGCACCTGCATACCCCTCCCCCTCGAAAACGTCGATACCGACCAGATTATACCCGCACGTTTCCTTAAAGCCACTACCCGTGAGGAGAGCTTCTTCGGCGAAAACCTCTTCCGCGACTGGCGCTATAACCCCGACGGTTCCCTCAATGAGGAGTTCGTGCTCAACAATCCCAAGTACAGCGGTGAGATTCTTGTAGCAGGAAAGAACTTCGGCAGCGGCTCCAGCCGTGAACACGCCGCGTGGGCAATCGCCGGCTATGGCTTCCGCGTGGTGATAAGCAGCTTCTTCGCCGACATCCACAAGAACAACGAGCTTAATAACTTCGTGCTACCCGTGGTGGTCAGCGAGCCTTTCCTTGCCAATCTCTTCGCCTCAATCGAGAAAGATCCCAAGACCCTGGTTGAGGTGGATCTTCCCAACCAGACCGTCACCAATAAAGCCACAGGCGAGAGCGAGCATTTCGAGATAAACGGCTATAAGAAATATTGCCTTATGAACGCTCTCGACGACATCGACTTCCTTCTTGAAAATAAGGATAAGACCGAGGCCTGGGAGGAGGCAGCCAAAAAGTGACTACCCCCACCGATAAAACCGCGAGGAAGGGGCTGAACAGTTATTCGGCTGAAATCGAGATTATGGACACGACGCTCCGCGACGGAGAACAGACCTCCGGCGTGAGCTTCGTGCCCCACGAAAAACTGATGATTGCCCGTGCCCTGCTCCACGACCTCAACGTTGACCGTATCGAGGTGGCTTCGGCACGTGTGTCGGAGGGTGAGAAAGATGCCGTGTCGCGCATATGCAAATGGGCACGTCAGGCAGGCTATCTTCACCGTGTGGAGGTGCTCGGATTCGTCGACGACGGCACGTCGCTCAACTGGATCAACGATTGCGGATGCGTCAACATCAACCTTCTCTGCAAAGGCTCGGAGAACCATTGCCGCAACCAGCTCAAGAAGACCCCTGAAGAGCATTTCGAGGATATACGCCGCAACATCCGCATGGCGCGTGAGATGGGCATAAATGTGAATGTCTATCTCGAAGACTGGAGCAACGGAATAAAGAACTCCCCCGACTACGTGTTTGCGATGATGGATGCCCTGAAAGACTGTGGCATAAAACGTTTTATGCTTCCCGATACTCTCGGTATCCTCAATCCGCTCGAACTCCTCCTCTTTATGCGCAAGATGGTGAAGCTCTACCCCGACGTCCACTTCGACTTCCACGCCCACAACGACTATGACCTCGCAATCTCAAATGTGTTGGCAGCTGTCTTGGGTGGCTGCAAGGGTATTCACACCTCCGTCAACGGTCTTGGAGAACGTGCCGGCAATGCTCCACTTGCCAGTGTGCAGGCGATACTGAAAGACCAGTTCAACGCCCGTACCAACATCCGCGAGGAGCGTCTTAACGATGTGAGCCGTATGGTGGAGAATTACTCCGGTATACCTATACCTCCCAACCGACCCATCACAGGCGACAGTGTGTTTACACAGGTGGCAGGGGTACACGCCGACGGCGATAATAAAGCAAATCTCTATTGTAACGATCTCCTTCCGGAGCGTTTCGGACGCAAGCGTGAGTATGCGCTCGGCAAGAACAGCGGCAAGGCGAACATCCTCAAAAATCTTGAGCAACTTGGACTCGAACTGACTCCGGAGCAGACACGCAAGGTCACGGAGCGCATCATTGAGTTGGGCGATAAGAAAGAGGTGGTGACGCAGGAAGATCTACCCTTCATCGTCTCCGACGTGCTCAACACCGTCTCCCAGACGGAAAACGTAAAGCTATTGAGCTATATGGTCAGCACTGCCTACGGTCTCAAACCGATGGCAGCGGTTAAAATCGAGATAAACGGAGAGGTACACGAGATGACAGCCTCCGGCAACGGTCAGTTTGACGCCTTTATGAAAGCCCTCAAACAGCTTTATCAGGATAGGCTCAACCGCCGTTTCCCCCACCTTGCCAATTATGCCGTCACTATCCCCCCGGGAGGACGTACCGACGCACTCGTTCAGACCGTCATCACCTGGCAATGGAATGACCACATCTACCGCACACGCGGACTCGACGCCGACCAGACGGAAGCCGCCATCAAAGCCACCGTCAAGATGCTCAATCTAATGGAAGAAACAAAATCATAAACCAATAAAGACATGGAACTGAAAATAGCCGTCCTTCCCGGTGACGGTATCGGCCCTGAAATCTCAGCACAGGGCGTAGACGTAATGACAGCCGTATGCGATAAATTCGGCCATAAAGTAGAATACAAATACGCAATCTGCGGAGCCGACGCCATCGACAAGGTGGGTGATCCCTTCCCCGAGGAGACCTTCAAGATCTGCATGGAGAGTGACGCAGTGCTCTTCTCCGCTGTCGGCGACCCCAAATTCGACAATGACCCCACTGCGAAGGTGCGCCCTGAGCAGGGTCTGCTTGCCATGCGCAAGAAACTCGGTCTCTTCGCTAACATCCGTCCTGTGGAGACCTTCGATTGCCTCATCCACAAATCGCCTCTTAAAGATGAATTAGTGCGCGGTGCCGACTTCATTTGCATCCGCGAACTCACAGGGGGTATGTACTTCGGTGAGAAATATCAGGACAACGA
>CAMWTL010000297.1 GCA_947177145.1 uncultured Porphyromonadaceae bacterium | reverse complement strand
GTAGCGAATTACATTCCTGATTTTGATTGGTAATATTAGGTGATTAGAGATTGTAGTGCTTTAGGCGGGGACGATTCGGAGATCGTCCTTCCATAACTGTTGCCTTACAAAAGACGATACGAGGACGATATGAATCATTTTAGACAATTGGCATGAAATTATTTTAGGTAAGTGACATGAATTATTTTAGACAATTATGGTATGATATGCGTCATCAGAAGATGATGACCTGGGTGTCGATAAGCGGTACGGCAGTGTCGATCTTCCTCGTGATGGTATATTTTATGGTCAATAATCTGAAGACTGTGGAAGTGGCTCCGGAACAAAACCGTCAGCGTATATATGGTGGATGGTATATGCACTTGCAACCGACACCGGATAACCCGGATCAAAATTTCAGTAGGGCTTCCGGTCTTGACTATTCAGCTGCAAAAACTATCTATGAAGGTTTGGAAGGGGTAGATATGGTAGCATATGTGGGGAATTTTGATCAGTCAATATCCTTAAAAGAGAAAGGTCAGATCCCTGAGACAGTGGTAACCAAGCAAGTGGATGGTAACTATTGGAATTTATTCAAATTTCAATTCGTTGACGGAATGCCTTTCACAGAGGATGATTGTGTCTCTCCAGTCAACAAAATAGTGCTTTCTCAGAGTTTGGCGCATAGGCTTTTCCAAACAACGGAAGTGTCGGGCAGAGAGGTGCAAAGTAATGGTATTACCTATCTGATATCGGGGGTGGTAGAAGATGTGAATCCTATTTTACAAAATACGTGGGCAGATGCTTATATGACTCTTAACAATGAGTTCAGAAAAAACACCTACGATGAGGCAACTAAGCCCTTGGGACCGATAAAGACATTCCTTTTATTAGGAGAAGATACGGATCCGGAAACTGTAGGGCACCAGATAGAGTTACGATATGTGAAATTAAATTCAGAGCTTGCCAAACACGGCACTAAAGCTATCTATCATCAGCAGCCATATGATGCTGAGATGATGGCCACAGAAATTTCAATGGTTCAGACTCCGGATGTTGCCCGGTATCACCGAGTACAGTTTTTAATCTACGCTCTGCTTCTTATTCTTCCCGCAGTAAATCTTAGCAGTATGGTAAGAGGCCGTCTGCAACGCAGGATTTCCGAGATTGGGGTACGCAGGGCTTACGGGGCAAAGCGAATGGATATTATTAAGCAGCTTTTGGGAGAGAACTTCATAGTGACTTTGGCAGGGGGTGTTATTGGGCTGGTGTTTAGCCTCATCTTTATGTCTTTCTTCTCTTCTGAGTTTTTTCCTCTTGTCCAAATTAGTAAGGCGGCTTTTACAGTGAAGATGGCTACTCCCGATTTAGGTATGCTATTTACGTGGAAATCCTTTTTTATCGCTTTGGGAGCGTGCCTTATACTTAATGTTCTGACCGCTACAGTGCCGGCGTGGCGTGCATCTTTGATCGAACCGGCTGAAGCAATTTCAAAATCAAGAACATAAAATTTAGAAAGATATGAAACGTAGTTTGATATCACAAATGAAAAATAATGCCATTGACAATATATGGCTAATAGTGGGGCTTACGATTGTGAGTCTTGCGATATGGTTCTTCAGTTCATCCTTATTTACGATACTTCGTTATCGTTTCCTTCCTCTTGGTTTTGATGCGGAGAATGTATTTGTGTTTGATATTGAACGTATATATAACGAGTCGCCCGAATTCATAGGCACGGGTGAAGACTTTGAAGTTATATATAGTGACGATCTTAAATCCTTGATCCGCAGACTGCGGGAAAGCCCTAATGTGGAAGCTGCCGCCTTCTCACGTAATGGTGGTCTGCCTTACGCAGATGGTTTTGACTCAAAGAAACTCTTTTTGCCTAAAGGGAATGATACGCTTGTATATTTCGGGCACGGACGGGAAATGAGTCCGGAGATGGTGAAAGTGCTGCGTCTTCAGAGTCGCACAGGTAAAGATGCCGATTATCTACAGAAAAAGCTTGAGCAAGGCGATATGTTGGTCAGCAATGTCTTTGTCTATCCGGATTGGACAGAGGGTACTGCCTACGCCAAGGACATTAATGGTCAATATCCATTAAGAATGAGCTTTAATGAAGATATGGATGAAGTGTTTGTGAAGACACATATCGCTGACGAGATTGAGATCATACGAATGAATGGTTATGATTATCCGCCCGGAGGCACAATTATTGTTCCAATTGATGAAAAGGCTGTTTTGCCTTGGGTCTATAATGTTGTTGTAAGGGTGAAGCCGGGATGTGCCGGAAAATTTTATGATGAATTTATGGCTACCCGCGAAATGAGGCAACAAAGAAACGTCAGCTTGTATAATATGCAAGCTCTGAGTGATAGGGGTAGGGATATTGAACGTAGTGCTGATTTGGATGTCAGGCTTTACAGTGTGTTTATTGTTTTTATGCTGATTATAATTTTCCTTGGTTTGTTAGGCACGTTTTGGTTTCGGATTCAGCAGAGAGTGGGAGAGATTGCCATACGCAGGGTATGTGGTGCATCGCGTTTCGACATATTTCGCCGTCTATTAGGTGAGAGTATGGTTTTGCTCTTCTGTTCCTCCGGGCTGACGGCTATAATTGGCTGGGTAGCGATTCACAGATTGGATTTCAATGATAAATTTACTACCGGGGAATTGATTTGGCTTGAGGT
>CAMWTL010000296.1 GCA_947177145.1 uncultured Porphyromonadaceae bacterium | reverse complement strand
CCACTCAGCGACGATGTTCAGGAAGCGTTTTTTAAAAGTGCAAATATAATTGACGTTGTGGGTGACACTGTGTTGCTTTTTGAAGACAATAATCGCGCCTCACGACTAATCATGTTTAATCGAAAAGATGGAAAGTATCTCGGACAGATAAATCATCAAGGTCAGGGACCGGGTGAATATACCTCAATATTGGGTGCATTTGTTGACGGCGGTACGCAGACTGTGATGTTGCCGGATTTCTTCTCCCCGAAAGTAAATGTATATTCCCTAACTGCTGATTCATTAGTCGGCACCATTTACCGTGAGTATGTACAATCTGGAATCGAACCTATCGGCAATGTTGAATCCTGCATAAATGTGGCTGTTCCCACAGAGGAAGGTATGAAAATTATGCAATATGACCGTAATTATGCGCTAACCGACTCCATACACCTGCCTGGGTTTGAAGGCGGCAACTTCTCCACTGTCTGGGCAAATGCCGGGACAGAGGGTGTTTTTATGGGTGGAGACACTATCTTCGCATTGCAGCCGGGCATTTTGAAACCGATTGCCATAGCCGACAGAGGTAAATTTACGATAACTCCGGAAATAGATCAAAAGATAATTATGGAAATTTTAGACTCCGGAGAGTCGGAAATAGAGATCCTGAAGCCTTATATGCTCATACGCAATATTCGATTTACCGATAATAAGATGTTGATCACCACAATGCATAACGCTAAAAAGAATTCTGACCTGTATGATATGTCAACCGGTAAATTAATATATCGCAACACCTACGATGCCCTTGAAAAACCAAGTTCCATAGTTATAGAGGATGAAAATCATAAACCATTACAAATAGAATCTCTTTTCGCTAAAAATGGCATCTGGTATGCTTTGGTCAGCGAAGACTTCGTAGCTGAATCAGCAGACACAAATTCAGAAGACGCAAACTGTGCCCTCGTCAGTTTCCGATTCTGACGTGATTATCACTTATCTTTGGCGTGTCAACTCTATGGATTCCTTTCCGGTTATATCGTCGATTGTTATTTCGATTATGGCAACGGCTTTAAGGAACTTATCGATTTCTTCCGTTGCATCGAGTCCGATACAATATTTCCGTGATAGTTTCCATAGAGCCTCTACCTTCTCGTTATCATCTTCCACGATTCGTGCCCTGCCAAATACTATCGCACTGCGGAAATATGTGGTAAATTCCTCCGGCACAATATCCCCTTGAGCTATTACACACAGTGACATCTTTGGATTACGCCTCAAGGCATCAATCTTATGACCCTCCTTGGCTGAGTGTAGATAGATATGTTCTCCGTCATACACATAATTTATCGGTACGGCATAGGGATAATCATCATCGCCACTCACGGCAATGACACATTCGCGACCATTATACAATATCTCCTTTGCCTCCTCTATCGGCAACTGCTGCCTAAAGCGTCTCATCTTATGTTCCATTGTCCCAATACGCTCAATATAATCTAAAATCAATTAACTTTCATCTCTTATCCCAATACCTTCAATCCGGTAATTGACAGGATCAATGTGGTGATGAAAAATATCCTCCAGAAAGTGGCAGGTTCACCAAAATAGAATATACCCACCAAAACGGCTCCCACCGCTCCTATCCCGGTCCAGACAGGATAAACCGTACCTATGGGCAGACGTTCAGCCGCCTTAGCCATCAAGCCCATACTGAGCGTAAGAGCCACAAGAAAACCAATCCACCACCATACCAGCTCGTGCCCGACTGCTGACTTGGTTTTGCCGAGACAGAACGTGAATGCCACCTCCATACATCCGGCTAAAATGAGAATTAACCAATTAAACATAACATCTGAAAAAACCTATTTGAGGGCTGCAAGAATTCTCGGCGTCTCCTTCTAAGGCAATGCAAAGTTACAACTTTTTTCCGTATTCTTCCACCAAGCTCCTATGAATATGAATAAAGCCTATTGCAAAGACCTCCTTGCAATAGGCTTCATTGTTTTGATAGAATAGGTTTTAACCGGTGAGGCACTCCAAGAAATGTCTCTCCATATTTTTAGCTAAATTAGGATTATTTGCTGAAATCCAACTTACCACTGATAATATCCTCAATCATACCCTCATATGGTGCTTCGGAAATTACCTTTTCATTATTGGCACCTTCATTCTTGGCATAGAAAATATCACCAAATTCAGGAACCACATACTTCGGATAAGTGGCATACTTCTCACGACTCTCCTCCATCAAAGGTATGTGCTCGTTCTGATAGCATACGGTGATTTCAGGATGCTCCTGCACCCACTTCGGGAAGAAGATCACACCGTGAAGCTTATTTTCCTTAGGCATGAAATTAAGACTCACATCTGTGCCTGTAGGCTCAGTCCAGGAAATCTTATACACACCGTCGGTAAGTTTAACGATGTCTGCTTTCTGGTCACGTACCCAACGACCACCGACCATACCGCTATGGATACGGTAGTCAACAGTGTTTTCGTTCTTCACATACAATTCATAATTCCATCCGTTAGCATAGGTGTAGATGAAATGAGATCCAATAAATTCTTTCATAGTATTTTATATTTTTAATAGTTCTTCTTTTATTTTCTACTGCAAAGATAATGTATTATCTTTGTGCCTGATTTGCATATTGCGACAAATAATTAACATTTTAAGCCATATGAGCAAAGA
>CAMWTL010000295.1 GCA_947177145.1 uncultured Porphyromonadaceae bacterium | reverse complement strand
ATGCCTCCAAGACCTCTTACGATACCTGCGTATGCGTGCTTACGGTAGAAAGTGCCATTAGTCCAGATTCCTACAGGAGTATTTGCACGCCATCCGCTGTAGGCGGGAGAGTCGGTCGGACACCAGAAGCAGATACCCCACTGTTGCTCCGCAGGAATTAAACGGAAATATTCCTTCAGTATCCACTCATAGTAATCAGCCATATTCTGATGCTGCTTCTCGGTCATTTCCGCCGTAGGCACATCCCTGCCATTTGCATTGACGTAACCCATGTCGAATTCGCTCACGCGAACCAGCTTTCCGGAGGCAGCCATTAGCTTAAACATATTGGTAATAGCATTCTTCTTGCTTGCCAATGTCCCGCTATTCTCATAATAGGAAATGTGCATCTGTGTGCCGATACCATCAATATAGGTTTCCCCGTCTGCCTCCCATTTCTTGATCCAGTTGATGAGCGATTTCAGTTTCTTGTTTCCGTCCCAATCGCTCTCAAGATTATAGTCATTGATGAAGAGCTTAATGTCCTCAGGTCCATATTGACGTGCGTAGTGAACGGCACTTCTTACATATTCAAGGTCGCCCATATGGTCTTGCCAATAAAAAGCGTCACCTCCCACATCCCAAGTGGCATCGCCATTATATCCTTCGGAATGTTGCAGAGTATAGTTGCCCTCTCCGTCATTGCCACCACCTGAAATTGCCTCGTTGACCACATCCCAGGCTTTCACTTTACCGCCGCAGGCATTCATCATCCCTTTTATCCACTTCTCCATGGCTTCACTGAGAACCTCCAGTTTTTCTGCCTTTGTAAGAGGTGTGCTTTGCTGGAGTTGGAGATAGAAACTGCTCTCTTCTACCTCTGGAATTATCACGCCTCCCGCTCCTTTCTTCATCCTGAATGATTCGAGTTCATCGTTGTCAATGGTTCCGTTAATTAGTTTCTCCTCCCCATTTACTTTTAAGCTGATGTTGTCAAAATAGTAGACGTTAGCATCAGCAAGTTCACTAAGATTGAAAGCGATTGACTTGCCTCCATTGGCAAACTTGCCAGAAATCTTGATGGTCTTCCACTCGGTGGTGAAATCTATGTTGCCCAAAGCGTTGTAGTCTACATAATTGCCCGGATCGTTGTGTATCTGGGTCGATGCCTTAGCCGGTTTGTCAGCACGCACTTCGGCAGTGAATTCATACTTCTGCTTTGCGTAGAATGGGGTTGTGGTGAGAATCCAAAACTGGTTATCCCACACCTCCGATTGCTTGGCTGTAGCCTCAACTTTGAGGTAGCGACGCTCCTCATCAATCTTCATTGCACCCACCGGTTCTTCAACCTTTATGTTGCGAATATACACGTCGCCTAAAAAGTCACCACACTGAAGGAGCAAGAAAGGATTGTTGACCGGGCTTTCATATGTCACCGTTACTTCCTGCCAATCTGTCGAGAAGGGGAAGTCGGTATTCTTTCCGGAGCCCCAGTCACCAACTTTTGAATGCATAGTTCCCTCATCGCTTCCTTTTATCTCGTATGTGAACGTATATGACTTCCCGGCCTCCAAAGGTATGTTGTCATATGCGACAAACTGCACGTCCCATGAATTTACGATCTTTGTAGTATGTATATTCAGGCCGTTGGCAGAAGAGAAATTTAGAGAGAATCCAAATTTAGACTGGTCTCCACTCCAGCCTACATTCTGCTGTGTGCGGAAATCCTTAGAGGAGACCACTGCATTAACTATAGTATCAGGGTTTTCGAATAGCTCTGCCGGCTTGTCTTTTATAAGACCTCTGAGCCAGCCGTTAGGCTGCTGTGCATGCCATGCGAGTGTGTGGCCATACACATTTATACCCGCTTTCTCCGCTGCATTTACATACTTGGTCACTCTGGAAAAGTCCATATTCCCGCTGTTGTTTACACAACTCGCCATTTTCATAGCATTGCCGGCAACAGTTTCTGTGAAATTGTCGTTGGTAAGTCCCTTGACCGAGGGATTACTCAGATAATCATCCACCGTGGTGCCTATGCCCAGCTTAAAGTTAGGATACGTTGCATAGTCAATATAATTCTTTAGAGGAGCATAATCCTTCAAGTAATCATAGTTGGGATTTTTCGGGTTCCCCTGCTCATAGTTCATCAAAGTCTGCGATGAAGCAAGCAGAACAGAGAATGTGGCTATTGTGGTTAAGATAGCTTTTTTCATGGGTTGTTAGGTTGTTTATAATTTTGATTCTGCAAAAATATAAAAATTCTGATAAGAATCCAAAGTTCGGTGAATTTTAATAATTGTTATTTCACAATCTCCTATTCTTAGATACCATATCGAATTCTTAGATGCCATATCGAAAAGTTTTACCGTCTATATTAATCTACAAATAGTAAGGTATGTCATAGCTGACCTTAGAAACAAAGCTTACTCTCCTTTACATTATCCGCGCGTTTATATGCGTACCAGATATATGAAAAAGGTCTATCTAAATATATTTTAACGTTTATACCTGCGTATTACCCCTATTTTTAACATATCTAAATATGCGTATTACCCCTATTTTTAACATTTGTTCACCTGCGTATTTCTTAAAAGTGATTATCTTTGCACTTTAAATATGTAAAAATCAAGTGGTATGATATTCAAGAGAAAGATATACGATAGACTCCTTGATTGGAAGAATAATGTTAAGGGT
>CAMWTL010000294.1 GCA_947177145.1 uncultured Porphyromonadaceae bacterium | reverse complement strand
GCATAATACTGCTTGGGGTCACTCTCACTCTCAGCACACCCCGCCAATTGCATCAGGGCAAGAAGACGAATAAGGTTGGTATCGTGACCGAAACGCAACTGCACCTTCGGCTGTATACCTGCCTCATCCTCTATCTCAGAGATGAAAACGGCTTTAGTGGTTGTTTCTGATTCTGCTGATACGGTTGGGGCATGACCTAAGGCTTTATCAGCGCGAGTGATGATGTCGTCAAGCAAGGAGCGTGCAGAATACATACCGGCTTTTTTACCTTCCGGGGAATTGGCATGACGCACGTACATATTGTAATTTAGTGCCTGCCAAAAGGCGAACAGTTCATCAGTTGTGAAAAGGCATAGCAGGTCTACGTTGAGTTCTACATTTTGCGTAGTGACTGCTATGTCGTGTAGGGTCTTAAGGAAAAGCACCGGATCTTCAAGTGTGGGTGTTTCCTTGAAAAGCACTTTCATCAGCCGTTCTTGTGGCACAATCTTTTCACGGAATCTCTTATGGTCAGCTCTCCAACCGAGAGAATCGGCGTCTACCTTACGTGCTTCAGGGGTGCTGAAGGCTATGAAATCCATATCACCCGGCGATGCGCTGCGAGCAATCTGAAGCGATGGATTAAGCTCTTTTAGACGCTCCGTGAACGCCGACATACTGATAATGCAGCGTGGCACGATAGATGATAAAGCAGATATGTTTGCTGTGTCGGCAAAAAGCTCCGGAGTGCGTTTCATCATACGCTCCGCAATGCCCTTATGCTGCCGTTGTCCTAAAGGTGAAAGCTCTCCGGCGTGACCTTTGGCGTGGTCAGCTATAATTTTCACCTTATGCATCACCTCTTCACCTTCCCTCGTTAGATTTCCAAGCTGTTGCTGCTCGGTAAGAATGTCCAATACAAGTGGATATTGCTTCTCATTTATTGCCCAGCGCGATCCGTGGCGCCCATAATGCGAAATATACACAGGCTCATATCCCTCCGGAAACTTTGGTATGGAGTCGGTTGTATAGGGATAGGCATAGTAGATGCCACCTGATTTACCGGGGGCTGACTTGAATTGTCGCTTTATGTCGCGAGGACTGATCGCCAATACTATACCCGGAAAGAGACACATAAGAGCCATACAGATTACCTTATGGTAAGAGATTCTCAATAAATGCGTGAATATATGCATCATAGGAAAATATGAAAGAGAAAGTTATAGTATTGACTTATGGATTAAAAATCTAAATGTTGCATAGAATCACTTGGAAGGCGTTTTAAGACCTCCGTAATTCTGTTTCGGGAAACTGATAAGGTTTACAGAGCAGTTTTGGAAGTCGATATCGGAGGCATCTGCAATATAGAAGCCGAATGTGGGGGTATTAAGGAATCCCTCGCCGTCACGTGGACGCAGATCATATACCATACCCGGATATTCAGTTGTTTTCACAAGGTCAATGTTCACATTGTTGAAAGTGATATGGTTCACCTTGTCAGGAGTGTCACCTCCTACAAACACACCGTTCTCTGAGGTGGCATAGATATTGTTGAAGCGTATGCGGCTTACTTCTCCACACGCTCCTTTGGTGGCTCCTTTAGGGAAACGCCAACCGGCATCCTTATGATTGCCCACCGCTCTCGGATAGGAGGTCACATAGATTGGTTCTGATTTGCCCCACCACACATCGGAGAAGAGGTGGCAATCGACATGCATATTAGAGAAGGTGACATCAGTTACCGTGCCTTCGTCGCGGTTCTGGATGCCTATTCCACGGTTGCTGTCGCGGATGATGCAATTGTCAAAGACCACGTGGTAAATGCTGTCCATATTCTCCGAACCTATCTTCACTGCACACGAGCGTGAAGTCATAATGCAGTTGCTTACCGTCACGTCGTGGCAAGAACCGTATTGCTCATATTCGCGGCGATTCTTCAGACAAATACAGTCGTCGCCACTTTCAATGAAACAGTTGGTTATACGTACTTTCTTGGAGTGGTCAATGTCGATGCCGTCTCCGTTGCGTATCTTCAGATTATTGAGAAGCGATATGTCTGAAATGGCAACGTCGTAGCAGCCTACGAGATGCACTGTCCAGTAGGCACTGTTCCGGATGGTAACATCTGATAGGTTAATCTTCTCACCATTTATGATGGTCAGAACGTGTGGACGCGGATCGAAGTCGGTCACAGGCTTAAGCTCATAGGAATCGTCCAACTCCGCTCCCATAAATGCGACACCGTTGCCGTCGAGAGTCCCTGTTCCTGTGATTGAGACATTCTTCACGTCCTTAGCAGAGATCCACATCATACCCTCGCCTCGGTTATCGCCGAAAGCGCTCTCGGTGTAAAGGGTCTCGTCGGGATTGGCAATAAGTTGTGAGTTAGGCTCCAAATGAAGATTCACATACGATTTCAATTGGAAGGGACCGGTCATAAACCAATCTCCGGCAGGAACAAGCACTGTCCCTCCGCCGGCTTCAGAGCATTTATCAATAGCTTTCTGTATCGCTACAGCGTTGTCGATAGGTTGACCCGGTTTGGCTCCAAAGTCGGTTATATCATAAACGTGATTACTGTTATGTCCTGCACAGGCTCCGAGTAGAAACAAAAGAGGCAGATATAGAGATTTCATAGTTGATGGTTTAGGGTTGATGGTTTAAACTATCCTGAACTATTTCAGGTTGAAACGGAGAGTGCCACCGTTCAT
>CAMWTL010000293.1 GCA_947177145.1 uncultured Porphyromonadaceae bacterium | reverse complement strand
TGACTATGAAAATAGGAAGAATCCATAATTTACGCATTGCAATTACATTGGGGTTGGCTCTGCCGGGTACGGCACTCGTTTGTATGGCAGAGGAGCATATGGAATATGAGCAGAACGATACGACTCAGACAAAGTATCTTGAAACTGTGGTTGTGACTTCACAATCAGCCCGTCAGCGTATAGGGGAGATTAAATTGGGATCGGAGAATCTTGATCTTTCCACAATGGCTAAGATGCCGATGTTGTTCGGAGAGAATGACATAATCAAATCCATTACGCTCTTGCCGGGTGTCCACGGGGAGGGCGATGGCGGTGGAGGCTTCGAGGTCAGAGGTGGTACTGCCTCACAGAATCTCATTCAGCTTGACGGTATCACCCTTTACAATCCGGCACACGTGATGGGCATTTTCTCTACCTTCAACGACAATGCTTTGGGTATGGCGACGTTGCATAAGGGTCCCATACCTACCGGGTTTGGAGGAGCGACAGCCTCGGTATTGGAGACAACTTTGGCACCCGGTGATATGAAGCGTTTCCACGGTGTCGGTACAATAGGTATACTCGCTGCCAAGGCTATGGTAGAGGGTCCGATAGTGAAGGATAAGTTGTCGTTTGCAGTTTCGGCACGACGCTCGTATGTTGATGCCTTCTTACAGATGATTCCCAAATACCGTCACACAATTATGAATTTCTACGACATTACCGCGAAGATGCGTTATCGTCCGAGGCAGGGTGATTACCTTGATCTCTCTTTTATCATCGGCCACGACAATATGGCGATAAAGCGTCTTATGGGTCTTTATTGGGGTAACGTCGGAGGCTCGCTTAATTGGCTTACACGAAGAGGTGACCACCTTACTTTTACCACAACGGCTGCATATACAGACTATTCACCGAAAATGACAATGTCGATGATGAATATGGACCAGACATTGAAGGAATACATCCGTAATGCGTCGGTGAATGAGAAAATTCAGCTTCACATCGGGGAAACGCATGTTGTTGATTTCGGTTTGCGTTCGGAATTTCTGAGGGTTAAGTCGGCTGAGATGGAGGTGGTCGGAAACAGGGAGTTGGAGATTCGTTCCGGCTGGCAGAATGCGGCTTGGGTAAATTATGAGAATGAGTTTGCTATGGGTTTGGCTGTTTCCGGCGGTGTCAGGCTTAGCCTCTTCTCCGCCTTGTCCGGCAAAGGAATGTATAAATTCCTGTCGTCAAGTGAGACAGCACCTGACTTCTCTGCCCGTACCTATATGGATGTAGAACCGAGGATAAGTCTGAAATATAGTTTTACTCCACTCCAGAATGTGAAAATTGGCTACGGTGTTTCTACTCAAAACTTACATTCGATCCGTTCCAGCTCAACCAGTTTCCCGTTTGACCGCTATGCTCTTACGTCTGCCGAAGTGAGACCGGAGAAGGCTACACAGTATGGCGTAGGCTATTCCGGAATGACCGATAACGGCGATTTTGACTGGTCGGCTGAAGGGTATTATAAAGACCTCACGAATGTATATGACTATGCCGACGGTCGAACAATGTTTTCACGAATCAATCTTGAAAGCATAATATTGGGTGGTAAGGGTAGAAGTTATGGCGGTGAGTTTATGATACGTAAGAATAACGGCAAGCTGACCGGCTGGATTTCCTACACCATCTCCAAGACGCAGACCAAAATACCCGGTATCAACGGAGGACGATGGTATGACGCTACAAATGACAGACGACACGATATTGCTGTGACTGCCATTTATGCTCTCACAGATAAATGGACTTTCTCAGGAAGTTGGATTTTCAGCTCCGGTCAACCGCTCACTGCTCCGGATGTGAAGTATCAGCTTGACGGCATAACCTATTACTATTATTCGCAGCGTAACGGCTACCGTACTCCTCCTACCCATCGCCTTGACCTCTCGGCTGTCTATACAAAAAAAGGGAAGAGATGTACGACCCAATGGGCATTCGGTATTTTTAACGCTTATTGCCGATATAATCCATATGTGATTTATTTTGAGGACGACCCCACTAAGCCGTCCGGCACACGTGCTGTGCAGCAGGCTTTGTTTGGGCTGATTCCTTCCGTGTCTTATACTCTTACATTCTGATTTATTAATGATAGAAGTTAGTTGGATAGTTAATGATTATATGAGTAAGATGCAGTTTAATTGATAATTCTATGGGTAAGTTAAGAAATACAGGATTATTTGTTATTGTAATTGGTATGGCTATGTCAGGGTGTAAGAAGGAACTTGATATAGAATATAAGGATATAGCTCCAATCACGGTAATAGAGGGTGAGGTTAACCAGAATGGCGCGAGGGTGCGAATCACTATGACCACACCTATGGACGAGCCAATGGACACAACGGCTCTAACTGACGCTGTGGTGACGTTGACTGACCTTACTGCCGGCAGCAGCGAGATACTCGATACCGATGAGTACGGTAATTACCGCAATTCTGTCGCCGGGATTCCGGGACATCGTTATCAGCTTAATGTGGAGAGACCTGCTGAAAGCTACACCTCGGTTTGTGAGTATTTGAATCCTACGGATATGTTAGGATTGGAATTCAACTGGATAAAGATGCCATATGACTATGTGGCAGTGTTGCAGGTTACATTTACCGATAATTCTGAGAACGACGGAGAGTGCTATTGGGTGCGCCTATACCGCAACGGAAAGGCATATATGTGGAATCTTGTCACAGA
>CAMWTL010000292.1 GCA_947177145.1 uncultured Porphyromonadaceae bacterium | reverse complement strand
TTTACGAGCAAAGCTGCCACGCCGGCTCCGAGCGTTGCGCCTACTGCATAGCAGTCCATGCCTTTACCGTGGTCAAGATGATAGGTAAAGCTTTTTTCAAACTTATCTGCCTCTGCCGGGTCAACCTTTCTTAACGAATCTACTTTTGCCCAGTTTTCCTCGCTCGTCTGAGCAGCATACAGTGATGGCACGATAAGCTCTGAAGTGGGATGTTTCAGGAAAAGGTCATATCCGAAAGACTTCTCACCTGCTTTCTGTGTGCCCGGTCCATAGAGACGAAATCCTACAAACTCGTTCTCGTAGGCTATATCGTCACGTCTTTTGGGGTAGAAATCACCGAATACAGTCGCGGTGTATGCCCCTATAGAGTCGGAAGGGTGGATTGTATACCTCTTCTTCTCGCCGGCAGCCACGTCGGCAGTGAAAAGAATCTGATTATCATAGGTGAGCTGTGAAGGAACCACGTTCCCTTCGCTGTCGGTCACATAGAATCCGGGGGTCTTGAGTTTGTCTAACACAGAGGATGCGGGAATCTCCACACTTCGTGTGCCTAACTGTTCTGTCGAGGGATTGCTCACCGTCACTGTTACAGTGTCCTTGTTTCCACAAGCTGCCAGACAGAGGGGCGTGGCAATAGCCAATATCAGTTTGATTTTCATTTATTATGGATGTGTGTTGTCTAAATGTTAGGGTATTTGATGTCAAAATTAGTATATAATACTGACATATACAACTTTTAATTCCCTTTTAAATCCTGATTTACTCATTCTGCCCATCTATTTTGAAAAAAATTAAAAATAACTAATAGATTAGTTGTATAACTAAGATATTAGTATTATCTTTGCGGCAGAAATCTGAACAGTGACAGAAATAACCGAAAAGACGGGCAAGCTGTCACAGGTTATTTTTGAAGATTCCTTAAACAATAAGATTCCTTAAAACAATAATAAAGAGGCAAAAAGAGATGAAAGCAGGAAGAAAAAGACAATTGCTTACCGAGAAAGAGGGCGAGATAATGAATATCCTTTGGGATCACGGTCCGTTGTTTGTGCGTGAGATGCTGGAGTATTATCCTGAGCCACGTCCGCATTTCAACACTGTGGCTACTACTGTAAGAATACTCGAATCAAAGGGATACGTTGACCACGAGGTGCTTGGCACATCCCATCGTTTCAAGGCAATCGTCGAGCGCAAGAAACTGAGCAGCCGTTCACTTGCCGACGTGATTCGCAATTACTTCGGCAATTCCTACAAGATGGCTGTGTCGGCTCTTGTGGAGGAAGAGAAGCTTTCAGTAGACGAGCTTAAAGAGATTGTCGATCTGATAGAGAAAAACAACACTTCCGATAACCCTTCATAACCGTCGGCTATGCTACTGTCATATTCTCTCATTTCCACCCTGATATTGGCTTTCGGCTACCTTGCCTACCGCTTGGTTATGGCAGGGGAGAGGCAGCATACCTTCAATAGGTGCTTTATCCTCCTTATTTACGCCGCTGCTATGGTGTTACCCTTGATTATGCTCAGTGTGCTTATGCGACCCGCTCACCACGCCGGAGGATTGTCAGCCATTGAGATAGGTCAGCTCACCGGAGGATTGCTTGATGGGGGAGACTCGCCTATCACCTCCTGGCTCACTGCGGAGACATTGGCTAAGGTGATCTTTTGGCTTTATATTGCCGGGGTGATATTGGTTGCCCTCTATTCGGCATTCAGTGTGGTGATGCTTTGGAGTGTGGTGAGAAGAGGGGAGAGGATAGAGTGTGATGATTTCACTCTCATATTGATAGACAGTCATGACATTTCACCTTTCAGTCTGCGCCATACAGTGGTTATGAACCGCACTGACTATGAGGAGGCGGGGGATATGATTCTCCTCCACGAGTGTGCCCACCTCCGCTTTGACCATTGGCTCGATGTGCTCATAGCCCAGATGGTGGTGTGTTTGCAATGGTATAATCCCGCTGCCTGGGTGCTCAGGGAGGAACTGAAAGCCATCCACGAGTTTCAAGCTGACGAGGCTGTGATAAGCTCCGGTGTAAATCTAAAGCAATATCAACTGCTATTAATAAAAAAGGCTGTCGGCTCCCGTTTCCAGTCGCTCGCCAACAGCCTTAATCACAGTAAACTTAAAAAACGTGTAACTATGATGTACAAAAAGAAAACATCGACGCGGCGTCGCATTGCCGCCCTCCTTGTGCTCCCGGCTTTGGCTGCCGGATGTGCCGTGACAGCTATCCCCGTTGTAGCCGACGTAATTAGGACTTTCGCCCTCTCCTCCGCAGCCTCAATAGCTGTATCGGATGCTCCGGGAGCAGCCTTGGCTTCCACACCCTCATCTGATGACAACAACAAAACTGACAGAAAAGAGGTTTATATATCCGCCGAGGTTCTGCCGGAACCCCCGGGTGGCATGTCGGGACTTATGCAGTATCTCAACCAGAATGTGCGATATCCTGAGGAGGCATTCTTGGCAAATGAGCAGGGACGTGTGATCGTGAAGTTCATAGTCGAAGCCGACGGTTCAATCAACGATCCCCGGTTGGTACATGGTGTATCTCCGTCGCTCGACCAAGAGGCACTCCGTGTTGTGAAAACGATGCCTAAATGGACACCCGCCAAAGTAAACGGCAAGCCTGTGGCATCCTGGTTCAACCTCCCCATCTCTTTCAAACTCCAAGACAACACCCCTAAAGAGGACTCCGGCAACACCA
>CAMWTL010000291.1 GCA_947177145.1 uncultured Porphyromonadaceae bacterium | reverse complement strand
GTCATAGGCTTGTCACTCCACAGTGAGGCGCGGAACATACCGCGAGGCTTCGGTGTGCCGGTGAAGTCGAGCAAACCGGTATACAGACCACGCGACGGCCATTCTCCCGATTCACCAAGATAGTCGATGCCTGTCCATATGAACTGACCGAAAATGAAATCCTTATCGCGCACGGCTTTCCAAGCGTCGTAGTCAGAGCGGTTTTCGCTGCCGTAGATCACACGGTCGGGGTAGGTGGCGTGGTCGGTGTCATAGCGGTCTTCTGTATAATTATAACCCACCACATCCACTGCCTCCGGGTAAGCGGTCTGGTTGCTCATCACCACACCGGCGAGAGCACCTGTCGTCGGGCGCGAGGTGTCAATCCCCTTTACCACTTTGGAGAGACGTTTGGCAATTTCGCCGATACGCATTGCATCGGGTGCGTCGGGATTATAGCCGCCATACATAGGCTGCGATATGGCAGAGTTATCGCCGTCAAGGATAGGGTGGGAGTAAGGATCGTTAGGGTAATCCACCTCATTGCCTATGCTCCAGAGAAACACTGAGGGATGGTTGCGGTCACGGCGTACCATATCTGCCACGTCGCGGTCAATCCACTCCTCAAAGAAATCGTAAGAACCGTCGAAGCTCGGTTTTCCCTTGTTCCAGCCTTTCACCCATTTACGCTTGGGAAATTCCCATTCGTCGCTTGCCTCATCCATAATCAGAAGACCGAGACGGTCGGCTATGTCATAGATTACGGGAGCCTGCGGGTTATGGCTCATTCTCAGTGCGTTCACGCCGAGTCCCTTAAGATTCGCAAGACGACGTTCCCATACCTCCTCCGGCACAGCTGCCCCCAACATACCCGCGTCGTGGTGTATGCACACACCTTTCACCTTACGGTTGCGTCCGTTGAGGAAAAAGCCCTTGTCGGGAGTGAAGGCGAGTGTACGTATGCCCACCTGCGTATTGCTTGAATCAATAGCTTTCTCCTTATCAATCAATTCAGTACGCAGTGTATAGAGATATGGGTTATCAATATCCCACAGTTTTGCTGAAGGTATGCTCATACGAAGCGTCACCGTTTCTTCAGCCCCGGTTGAGGATGCCGGCATATTCTTTGTAGCTGTAGCCACTACCTTACCCTCAGCATCTGTGAGGATAGTGCGCACCTTCATACCCTTTACCGGATTATCCACTGCCACGTTTACCTTTACGTCAGCTTTCCCATTCTTTACATCCACTGTTTCAAATCCCACACCCCATTGGGAAATATGCGAGGCAGGAGCATCTATCATCCACACATCGCGGTAAATTCCGGAACCTGTGTAATAACGCGAATCAGCATATCTGCTATGGTCAACTTTCACTGTGATCTCATTTTCACCATCCTCGAGGTAAGGGGTGAGGTCATACATGAAAGATGCGTAGCCGTTGGGACGTGTGCCTAACAGATGACCGTTGAGATACACTTCGCTGCGGTTATACACACCCTCAAAATAGATATACTTCTTACGTCTTTTGGAGGCTTCCTTGTCGTAATTGAAATGACGGCGGTAGTAGCCTATACCACCGGGCAGATACCCTGTGCCACTTGCAAGGTCGGGCGATGCGATGCCCTCGATGCTCCAGTCATGGGGTAGGGTCACACTGCGCCAAGTTGAATCGGGTGTTTCCGGAAGGTCAGTGTTGCCCGGCTCAGCGAGTTCGAATCTCCAGCCGTCGTTAAACTTAGACGGGTTGCCGAAGCTCACCTGTGCGATGCAGTCCGTAGCGTCCGCAAACAAGGGGACACATATGGAAAGCAGTATAGATTTGTATAGGTTATTCATGGTTTATGAAGTTGGGTTTATGATTTATGTGGTGGGGCGATTATCCAGTCTTCGATGGTTCGGGAAGAGGATGAGAAGCTTGGACCAAGATTAATGGTGAAACAAACCTCTGATGGCAAAATTACAAAAAAATCGCGATAAAGCCACTAAACAGATGCAATTTATAAAAAGTAAAGCGTTCCTCGTATTCGTCGCCGCAATTAACTTAGTTAACAGAAATTGGAATTATTGCAAAAAAGTGATATACCGGTCTCACCCTTGAGCAGCTCCTGTTGCTACGCTAATGATTGGCAGGCTAACCGGGTGAAGAGGAGAGGTTATATCATAGTTAATTAAATTAACTAAAAAACTATAAACTAAGCGAAAATGACCATCAAAACACCCTTTAGAACAGGGTAGAAGGAATGGAATATGTTAAAGGATGTTAAAACAATATTTTTTAATGTGAACGAGTAAACAATGGGGATAAAAAAATGTTATCTTTGCAAAAATTTATTTCAATTTTTTACTATGAATAATAAATATCTCCTTTTCGCCGCAACAGCGGCTTTGATGCTCGGCTCTTGCTCCGATGACATCAACCAGGGTGGGACAAATACCCCCCCCATACGCCTAACACACTGACACTTAAAAAGTTAGATGCTGCTTCACAAGCAGGTCGTGTGTCTCTCCCCGGCCAGACAAGAGGTCAGAAAGCTGACCGCTTGCAACTCGTAGCCAAGATCGCCCCTATCGCTGACGCCGCTCAGTATAATTGGTCTGCCACAGGTATTGCTGTGCAGAACGGTAAGGCATATGTATCTTGGCACTCCAACCGTCAGGCTGCCACTCAGGCTGAAGCTTGGGGCGGTGCTCTTGATGTGATAGATATTGCCAGTCTTTCCACTAATTCAGCTCCCATTGA
>CAMWTL010000290.1 GCA_947177145.1 uncultured Porphyromonadaceae bacterium | reverse complement strand
ACAGATTGGATTTCAATGATAAATTTACTACCGGGGAATTGATTTGGCTTGAGGTGGCTACAATGGTTTTGGTGGCTGTTGGGATAGTGTTGAGTATTCTTGGTCCGGCGTGGATGGCGATGCGCATCAATCCGGCAGAGGCTGTAAAAGATGAATAAGTTATGAATTATTTTAGACAATTATGGTATGATATGCGTCATCAGAAGATGATGACGTGGGTAGCGATAAGCGGCACGGCTGTGTCGATCTTCCTCGTGATGGTGATGTTTATGGTTAATAGTCTCAAGACTGTGGAGGTAGCCCCTGACATAAACCGGCAACGGATTTATGCCGGAATGACCGTAACTATTAAATCGACTAATCCGGAAGATAACTGGATGACCAGGGGCAATATGAATTATCCCCTTGCTCAAAGACTTTATGGAGATCTTAAAGGTGTAGAATTAGTGTCGTATTGTGGGCAAAGTGCCTACCCAAGAGATGTGATGATCAAAGATAAGGTGCCGGTGAATGTCTCCACGAAGATGGTAGACGGCAAATTTTGGAAGATGTTTGATTTCAATTTCTTAGAAGGAGAGCCTTTCACAGAGGATGACTGTCTTGGCAATACAAATAAGATAGTGTTGACCCGGAGCCTTGCACATCGTCTTTTCTCCACTCAAGAAGTGGTTGGTAGAGAGATCAATTTAGGTAGGGACAAGTACGTCATATCCGGTGTAGTAGAGGATGTGAATCCCATCTTGCAGAATATATGGGCTGATGTTTATACACCTGTGGTCAGTAGCATGCGTGAGGATGATATAAGCCGATACAATGCTTGTGGCTATTTTATGGCACTTATGCTTTATGAGAAGAAGACAGATCCGGAATCAGTTAAGGCTCAAGTGAAATCACGATATGCTACTCTTAATGCCGAGTGGGCAAAAGAGGGGGCGGAATTGGTATACAACGGGGTGCCTTATGATGCCGAGCAGCTGGGAATGACGGATGTTGGATATGTAGAACCTGATGTCAAGAAAGAGCATCGTACCCAATATGTCATCTATGCACTTCTCCTCCTTCTTCCTGCCATTAATCTCAGCAGTATGATGCGTGGCAGATTACGTCACCGTGTATCTGAGATAGGTGTGCGCAGGGCTTATGGTGCAAAGAGAAGAGACATAATCCGTCAGCTTATAGGAGAAAACCTTGTGGTGACAGTTGTAGGTGGGCTGATAGGCTTGGGATTGAGTTATCTTTTTATGTTGACCCTTTCATCGGAATTTTTTATGTTTGTGGATGGCAACAGAATATCAAGCTTGGAAGCGATGATGGCTATACCTTCTTTCGGTATGCTGTTTACGTGGAGCACATTCTTTATCTCCGTTGGGGCTTGCCTTGTGCTTAACCTTCTGACGGCTACAGTGCCCGCTTGGCGTGCGTCGATGATGGAGCCGGCGGTCGCAATTTCAAAATCAAGAACCTAAGTAAATCAAAAAGAGATGAAAAGAAGTTTGATGTCGCAGATGCGCCACGAATGGCGCGACAATATATGGCTCGTGTTCGGTCTTACGCTTGTGTGTCTTGCAATATGGTTCTTCGGCTCGGCATTATTCCTGACTTTACGAGATTATTTCCGTCCTCTCGGTTTTGAGGGTGACAATGTGTATGTGTTGGACATTGGTTTTCATAGGGAGGGGTCGCCCAATTATGTGGAGGTTGAACATCCTCAAGAGATGAATAATGCTGATCTTAAAGCTATACTCGCCGGATTGCGCAACAACCCAAACGTGGAGGCAGCCGGATTCACACAGAATGGTAGCCCCTATCAGGTGTCTTTTTGGGGAAATAATGTTAGATTAAGGTATCCTACCCCCGACTCAATATTTTATATGGGTAATATGCGATATATAAGTCCGGAGATTGTGAGGGTATTAAAGCTGAAAAGTCATACCGGGAAAGACGAGGATTATATAGAGCGGAAACTTGAAGAGGGAGAGATGCTGGTAAGCCACGTTGATAAGGACAGGATACAGGACAAAGACTACGAAATGAGGTTAGCAGAGGAGATAGTGGGTCAGACGGTTTGTGGGTGGGACACCACCAAAATACACCGTGTAGCGGATGTCATAGTGAAGGTGCGCCGCAATGCCTATGAGGATATGAAGGATAGTGGTGACCTCGTGTTTCCTATAGATGAGTCGGGCGATGTAACCGGATCGATGGATATAATGGTGAGGGTGAAACCGGGATGTGGACCAAAGTTTCGTCAAGACTTTGAAGAGAAGCCTGAAATGTCGAGTCAACGAAATGTCTATCTGCGTAGCTGTACGGCATTGTCGGATATGCGTAAGTCATCTGAGCGAAAGCAGGATATGGAAGTTCGTCTATACACTGTGGTTATCGGCTTTATGTTGGTCATAATCTTCTTAGGTTTATTGGGTACATTCTGGTTCCGTATGCAGCAGCGTGTGGGAGAGATTGCCATACGCAGGGTATGCGGTGCGTCACGTTCCGATATATTTCGCAGAGTTATAATTGAGGGGCTGGTGCTGTTGGTAGGGGCATCAGTACTTGTGAGCATAATCGGTTGGATAGGCATTGTGAAGTTGGGCTATGATGAGAAATTTACCCGGATTGATCTCCTATGGCTTGAGGTAGGCACGTTTGTGGTGGTGGCTTTAGGTATAGTAGTGAGTGTAGCAGGTCCGGCTTGGATGGCGATGCGCATCAATCCGGCAGAGGCTGTAAAAGATGAAT
>CAMWTL010000289.1 GCA_947177145.1 uncultured Porphyromonadaceae bacterium | reverse complement strand
TCCGGAGAATGAGGTATTTGAGATGCCTGAGGTAGTAAACAACGCCACTCCCGCTGTGAAAGAATGGTATATGGCAGGTGGTAGTCTTCTCCTTTGGAGCCACGCTACAGCTTATATCGGTACTCTCGGCCGTATTCCTATGGAGGATCTCCGCACTAACGACCGTGCCATCGGTCTCGGTCGTGGCGGTTGGAACGGTGACACTTGGATGATGGCTGTTCAGCTCCATCCCGGAAGCAAGTTTAAGAAAGACCACTCCAACCATCCCATCTACAAGGGGCTTGACGTAATTGAGAATGATCGCACAAAGCTTATCCCCTTCAAGGGCGCAGGTTGGACAGAAGACCACAACTGTCTCTACTTTAATCTTCCCTCGCTTTATACAGGTCTTGGCAACCAGGAGGAAGCTTGCTACAATGCCATCACTTCTACTTATGGCATCTATCCTCTTGGCACTTGGGATTCTCAGATTGACTGGGTATCACAGCTCAACGTTTGGGAGGCACAGCAAGGCAACACTGAATATAAGGGTACTGTGCTTTGTATCGGTAACGGTGGATGCGAGTTCTCTCTCAAGAATGCTGACGGCACTCCCGACATCTCCGCTCACCCGAGCAACAACCCCTATCAGGACAATGTGCTTAAACTTGCCAAGAACTCTATCGAGTATCTTAAGACTCGCTAAAAGCACTTGCTCCAATTTATGACTTAGGTAATTAAGTATAGGTTTGAATGTGAAAGAGCCTTTCGGGATTTGATTATCTTTCGGATTTCCGGGAGGCTCTTTTTTATACTCTTTTCAAATTTTATAACTATTCTCACTTTTTAGTTTTAAACAGCTTTACTTCAATGAAATTATATAATATCCTTCTACTCTCCGCGCTTACGCTGGGCACTATGGCTTGCGACGATAAGAACCCTAAGCCTGAATTTGTAAATGGTTCTGAGGAGGAAAAACCGAATACTCCCGACGAGCCAAATCAGGGTGGTGAGGTAGCCTCATCAAGAAACGAGCAGTATCGTCCGCAGGTACATTACACTCCTGCCAAGAACTGGATCAATGACCCTAACGGTATGGTGTACGTAGACGGCACTTATCATCTCTATTATCAATATAACCCACAGGGTAACGATTGGGGTAATATGAGTTGGGGCCACGCTACATCTACCGACCTTATGCACTGGCAGGAACAGCCTGTGGCTATGCTTCGTAACGAATGGGGTGACATCTTCTCCGGCAGCGCAGTTCTCGACAAAGAGAATGTGGCAGGTTTCGGTGCTAATGCCATCATAGCTTTCTACACCGGTTCGGGTGAGCATCAGCAGCAGTGTATGGCTTACAGCACCGACGGCGGTATGACTTATACACAGTATGAGGGTAATCCTGTAATCGCGAATACTGAGCTTCCCGATTTCCGTGACCCGAAGGTGGTTTGGCATGAGGAGTCAAAGACTTGGATTATGTGTCTTGCACTCGGTTGGGCACATCAGATTGAGTTCTGGGGTTCTAAGAATCTGAAGAATTGGGAGAAGCTTTCTACTTTCACCACTGAGGCAGCGCGTCCGAATATCGGTCAGTGGGAATGTCCCGATCTTCTCCGTATGCCTTATAATGGCGGTGAGAAATGGGTGCTTATCGTGAGCAATAACCCCGGTGGCCCTGTCGGCGGCTCAGGCACTGAGTATTTCGTAGGTGACTTCGACGGTAAGGAGTTCAAGGCTATGGATCTCGACTATCCTCTTTGGATTGACTATGGTGCTGATAACTATGCCGGTGTGACATATAGCAATGCTCCCGGCGGTCGCTATATACTTATCGGCTGGATGAACAACTGGAACTACTGTGGCAACGTGCCTTGCAGTCCTTGGCGCTCGGCTATGACTCTTCCACGCGAGCTTACTCTCAAAGAGTATAACGGCACTCCGTTGCTGACCGCAGCCGTGGTTAAGGAACTTGACGGCATCGCCGGTGAATGGCAGAGCGCAGCCGGTGGCAACGTTGGTAAGCAGGATGCTTATGAGGCTCGTATCAAGGTTAATTTGAATGAAAATTCTACAATCCGTCTTGAGAACTCCTATGGTGAGTATTTCGATATTGAAGTTAATGCCTCTGCAAGAAAGCTCATTGCAAAGCGCACCGCGTCTACGGGTGAGGTGAAATTCAATAATCTCTTCTCTTTGCCGAGCATACAGGCTCCGTTCAATACAGATGCCGATGAGATAGAACTTCACATTGTGGCTGACTGCTCATCAGTTGAGATTTTCAGTGCTGACGGCACTTGTGTTATGACCAACCTTGTCTATCCTAAAGAGACTTACAATGTAATCTCCGGCGTAGACAACGTAGAATATCGCAAGCTCAACTCCATCTGGTAATACGTCATAAGGAGAAATCATAAAAATAATAATCGCTTTCCCGACAATCGGGAAAGCGATTATTATTTTTATGGGTTTGATTATTATTTATGTTGGTGCGAAAGGCTGTTTATACAATTTGCCGGTGCTATTTAAGGCGATTGGGAGAGCAGATGCTTATGCTTGATTTAGGGTAGGGGAGCGAGTGGAGCGTTGACATAAAGCATCTCTGTGCGCCGGGCACAAGTCTCACAAGCGGGGTAGACGTAGCGATGTCTGTCCGTAGAAAAAGCTTTTGTGGCGATGGCACCCTCTGTAGCCAGACGTTGGCATATTTCGTGGGCGCATTTGTCGGCTTTCTGTCCCGTGGCGTGTTCCCAGTATTCAA
>CAMWTL010000288.1 GCA_947177145.1 uncultured Porphyromonadaceae bacterium | reverse complement strand
ATCTCTTATCTGCCGGAAGTTCAAATCCCCATGCACGGTTTCTCACCTGGTTCACAACATCCACACCTTCTGAGGTACGGTTAAGCTCATTCAGACATTCCGCATAGCAGAGAAGTACATCTGCATAGCGTAAAACAGGGATGTTCTTACCTGAATTCCACATATTGTTGAGTCCGGCATCAGCGTGTTGGTCAGTGCGGAAATCCTCATATTTCTTGATATGGGGCTTCAGCTCATCATAGTCATCGCCTAGATCTTCCCAAGATACGCAATCAAGATTGGGAGTCTCACCGTAGTATGTGAAGTCATAACGGATAGCCTCTTCTCGTCGCAGGTCGCCATCCTCCCAGACACCGCCATCGGCGACATCGCTATAGGCATATTCAGT
The DNA here is from genome assembly GCA_947177145.1 of uncultured Porphyromonadaceae bacterium. Lineage (GTDB taxonomy): Bacteria > Bacteroidota > Bacteroidia > Bacteroidales > Muribaculaceae > Lepagella. The sequence continues at coordinate 2,359 of CAMWTL010000288.1, read as the reverse complement.
CACCACCACATGGTCATAACCTGCAAAATAGCATCCGTCGCTCCACCAGTTCTGAGCCACACGTGATCCGATCTGGAATTGTATCTTATTTTGGTTAGGATTGTTATTAAACTGCAACTCAAATATTGACTCCTCTGTGTTCGGGGTGCGGTAGTCGAACAGATCGGCATAATTCACCAAAGAATAGCCCATCGACATCACTTTCTCGAAACACTCCGCCGCTTTGGCAAAATCCCGCAGACCGGTCTCAACCGGGGCAGCCATATAGGCTTTGCCAAGGAGAGCATAACCGGCACCTGAAGTGGCACGACCCGGATCATTGCTTTCGGGGGCATATTTAGCTGCTTTCTCAAGGTCGGAAATCACAAACCTCCAAGTGTCTGTCAGGGATTGACGCCCGTAACCGGTCTCACCCACCTTGTTGAGATCAATCAGAGGTATCTCACCCCAGTAGGTAGCGAGTTCAAGGTCCATAAAACCACGTATGAAGCAAGCCTCTCCGAGCAGGTGGGCAGCCTTTGTCGCTGCCACAACCTGATCATTGTCAAGGGCCCTGATTATCTTGGCAGCGGCGGCAACAACAGGATACCTCGCATTCCACTGGTCCTTCACCCTGTTTGTCATAGAATTCAGGTTGGCATCATAGTTGTCAAGAGAGGCGTTTTCTCCGCCATCCTTCATCTGAAGAGCGCCACGCTGAATTTCATCTGTGCCGGTCATGAGAAACCATGCTCTTTCATCCGCACGGGTCCAGTCGCGCATATTGTTGTAGATACCGGTAAGGTTTGTTTCTATATAACTCAAGTCGCTGTAGATTTGCTCCTCGGTAAGCCCCATCTTGCTATCCTCAGTAAGGAAGTCTGAGCAAGAGGTCATAGCGCCCAAAGACAGGGCGAATAAGAAAAGTGATTTTATATTTGTTTTCATTGATGTCAAAAAATAATAGTTAGAATGTGAGGTTCAGACCGAATGTGAATGAACGGGTAGCCGGATAGCCATAGTCGCCTGTCTCAGGATCAAAGCCCTTATACTTAGTGACGGTGAAGAGGTTGGAACCCGTGGCATAGACACGTATATTATCGAAGTGGATTGCCTGCATCCATTTCCTTGGCAGAGTATAGCTCAATGTCAGCGTGGCAAGACGGAGGTAGGATGTGCTCTGGAGAGCGAAATCGGTATCCCAAGCATAGTAAGGATTGTAGCCCGATGCTGTGTTGGTTATTGCTCTTGGGAAAGCGCCGTTGGGATTCTGCTCGCTCCAGCGGTCAAGCAAATCTACAGATGCCATGGAAGTGCCTGTAGAAGCCAGCAACGATTCATAATAGTCGCTTATCTTCTTGCCCCCTATCGAATAGTTAAAGATAGCGTTGAGCGTAAGACCTTTCCAAGAGAAGTCGGTGGAAAAACCGCCATACACTTTCGGATCCATACAGCCTACTATCACCCGGTCGTTCTGATCCACCACCTTGTCACCGTTCTGGTCAAGGGCGAAAAGATCACCGATGCCCACGTTCTTGCCGTTATAGTTGATACCTTCCCATTGGTCGCGGTTAGCCTCGGTGGCAATGCCTCCGCACCTAAGGGTGTAGATGGAGTTGAGCGACTCCCCAAGGAAGATGTTGCCGGTGCGTTCCGTGCCGTTGAGTATACGCTCCACATCACCGTGCAGCTTATTCACTTTGTTGTGGTCGAGTGAAAGGTTGGCTGAGATGTTCCACTTGAAATCGGGCAAATCTACCGGAGTGGCGCCAAGAGTCATTTCAAAACCTCGGTTGGTCACTGAGCCGATGTTTTCCCATTCCTCACTATAACCTGACGTGAATGCCAAAGAATGCTTCATAAGAAGGTTATCATTGTTGATGAAGAACCCATCGAGCGAAAGACGGAGGCGATTGTTAAGGAAAGCCATATCAAGACCGATATTGGTCTGTCTCTGTTTCTCCCAAGTGAGCAATGGATTACCCAGCAGACCACTTGTGGCGTATGACGCGGAGCCGTTGCTTATGGAGGAGTAATACATTGTGGCATACACATAGTTCTCTATGTCCTGGTTGCCTACCACACCGTAACCCACACGGAGCTTAAGGTTGTCGAAGATATGCTGGTTCTCCATAAATTTCTCATTGGTAATTGCCCAATTGGCAGAGAACGACGGGAAGATGCCCCACTTATGGCCGGGACCGAATTTAGAAGAGCCGTCATAACGTGCAGTGACGGTGAGGAAGTAACGATTGTCATAATTGTAGTTAGCTCTGATGAGATAAGACAAAAGTGTGGAGGCATAGAAGTTGGAACCGATCTCCTTCTTGTCGTTGGCAGCTGCTCCGCCGAGGTCGTTGAAGCCGAGGTCGTTCGAGGC
>CAMWTL010000287.1 GCA_947177145.1 uncultured Porphyromonadaceae bacterium | reverse complement strand
GGGCTTTCACCGATGCCAAGGCAGATCGGGTGGGAAAGTTCGAGACAGCCAACGGTGGCACACTTTTCCTCGACGAAATAGGTAATCTCCCATATCATCTGCAGGCTAAATTGCTCACGTCGCTGCAACAGAGAAAAATTATCCGGGTTGGCACCAACACTCCACGTGATATAGATGTGCGCCTCATATGCGCCACAAACCGCAATCTTCCCCAAATGGTGGCTAACGGTGAGTTTCGTCAGGATCTCTTCTATCGCATCAATACCGTCACAATTGAGTTGCCACCTTTAAGAAACCGTTCTGAAGACATTCCTGCTTTCGTGGCTATGTTCATTAAGAAGTATGCCGACATATATTCATTGCCGATACCTGAAGTGACGGAAGAGGCTATGAGGCGTCTGAGTTCCCAATCGTGGCCCGGTAACATTAGGCAGCTTGAGCATACTGTGGAGAAAGCTCTGATTCTGTCAGACGGCTCGAAGCTCGATGTCCACGACTTCGACCTGCACGACACCCATATAATTGCTACCCCTGAGTCAACTACCCTTGAATCGATGGAGCGTAATGCCATAACTGCTGCAATCAAGCTGCATAATGGCAATATGTCGGAGGCGGCACGGCATCTCGGCATAACACGTCAGACGCTTTATAATAAATTGCGCAAATATGGGCTTTGATGTTAAGGCTGGATGGCATCTTATACCCTCAATGTGGCTTCTCGGAGCAGTGCTTATGGCATTTTGTGCCGGATATTGCTATTATGCGGGTATATTATGGTGGATAGTGTTCATAATTTGCTCAATCTGTTGCGGCATACTGATGCTCAGGAGTATATTAAAGCTCGTCAAGAGTATACGCTATATAATGGACGCAACTCTCAACGGCGATTTTTCCTATAAATTCCCCACTGCCAATATCGGCAGGGAGGAGCGTGAGGTCAATGAGATGCTGAATAATATGGTGACGCATTTCGAGCTTCTCTCCACAGAAAGTCGGCAGAACGAGGCTTTTTTGGAGCGCGTGATTAACTTGACAGATGTGGGTTTGGCAGTCGCTGACATTCATGGCAACATCATACTTCACAACGAGTCGGCACTTCGTCTGCTTGAACGCCCGGTGCTCACACATGTCTGTCAGATTCCGCAGGAAGCCTATGAGGATATTATGATCAGGAAAAGCGAGCTGACAGTCAAAGATAAGAGTTTTACTTTGTTTACTTTCAGCGATGTAAGTAGGCAAATTCAGGTGGCTGAGGTGGAATCATGGGAAAAGCTTACCCGTGTACTCACCCATGAGATTATGAATTCCCTTACACCCATCCAGTCAATAGCCGAGACTATGAGTGACAAAACCACCACCCGTGAGGCTTCTGAGGCTTTTGAAACCATATCGTCGAGCAGTCGCTCGTTGATGCAGTTCGTGAGGAATTTCAGGGAGTTTACCAAGTTGCCGGAACCAAAGATGAAAGTGCTTTATCTGAAACCCCTTTTGGAATCGTGCGTGAGGTTGGGGAAGGGCTATACCAAGGATAAGGATATAGAGATAACTCTTGTCTGCTTCCCTCCTGATGTGATGGTCTACACAGATGAGGCACTGTTGAGCCGGGTATTACTGAACATCATCAAGAATGCAGTTGAGGCAAATTCAAGTATAATAAAGATAGAGACTGATCTGAAAGCTGATGAATCTGTGGAAATACGCATCTCTAACGATGGCGAACCGATTCCGGATGAGGTAGCCGGGCAAATATTCACCCCTTTCTTCACCACACGTACTTCCGGGAGCGGCATAGGTCTCAGTCTCTCGCGACGCATCATAACCTACTTAGGGGGCACCCTCTCATTCAAGACCGCCCCCTCCACCTCCTTCACCCTCCGCCTCTAACCGGTTTATAGTAATCTTTCTGTGTTCCCTAAATAGTTCTTCTTTTATCTCTAATCAGTTCTTAGCTTCGAAGAAACGCTATTGGAAGATAAAGCGGTAGTTTGTGGATATGATTTTTATCATTAAATTTGCAAAAAAATAGGAAATTATGGAAAGTAAGGAGAAATACGCTATAGGTGAGCAAGATTTCAGAATGTTACGAGAGGAAGGTTGCGTCTATGTCGATAAGACAGTATTTATAGAACGTATTCTAACATCCGGTTTCAAATATTACTTTCTTGCCCGTCCCCGTCGCTTTGGGAAGAGTCTATTCCTTTCCACATTACGTTATTTTTTCGAGGGAAAGAGAGAGCTGTTCAAAAAGCTTTATATTGATTCCACGAATTGGGATTGGAAAGCGTATCCTGTGCTCCGTCTTGACCTGAACGTAAATCGTTACGACGAACCGGGGAAATTGGAGGGAATTCTTGATAATCTGTTCGCCATTTGGGAAAAGAAGTATGAGGTCAGCTTAAGATCTGCCGAACTTTCCATAAGATTCCGAAATATCATTGCAGCAGCTCACAATAAGACGGGTCTACCGGTGGTGATACTGGTAGATGAGTATGACAAACCGTTGGTAAGTAATCTTAGTAAGGATGAGAACTTCGAGCATTATCGTTCCCGTCTTGCCTCTCTTTATTCCAATTTCAAGAGCAGTGCGGAGCACATCCGTCTCGTATTTATGACGGGAGTAAGCCGTTTCAGTAAACTCAGTGTCTTTTCTGACCTCAACAACCTTGTTGACATCTCTTTTTCCGATGAGTTTGCCGATATATGCGGTATAACAGAGAAGGAACTTCTTGCCACTTTCCACGACGGTATCGATGCGCTTGCTGCAAAAAGGGGTGAGGACTATGAAGCTGCCTGCCGTATGCTCA
>CAMWTL010000286.1 GCA_947177145.1 uncultured Porphyromonadaceae bacterium | reverse complement strand
GATGGCCAAGGGAAATTGGAAGGATTGACGGCGACATGGACAGCTTTTTCTTGTAACCGCACGCCGATATAGTCTGACAATTTTTTCTTATCTATTTCTGACAGACCGCCCGGGGCATTGACAAAGACCATATTTACTGTGTCTCTATGTTCCACATCTCCTATTGTAGATGCGACTATTTTTGATAATGCTATATCCTTAATTGTCGGGAACAACACCTTCACTTCAGGAGCGACACGCACACTTTCATCCGCATAGCTGTCACGGTTTCGGATCGCCTCTTTCAAAGAATCTATCATCTCCTGTCGATTAGCAATTTCCTGCTGCATCACGCTATAGAACCTATCGAAGTTTTTCTCGCTGTCAATCTCATCTCGTGTGATTGAGAAACCCTGTTTGATGTTGAGCACTGTGCCACCAAGCCCTACACTGTCGAGTTTGGCGAGCATAGCTAACTGTAAGGAATCCTTTGGCAAAGCTGCCCCAATCAGCGTTACGTCGATATATCGTTTACCCTTGTCTATATATTCCGAGTGATTAAGCACCTGAGTATTTGGAAACACCATTTCTGTCTCCACGAAATGCACCGCCGAAGCCATAAATATGCTTTTTCGAATCATCCCATAAGTAAGATAGCAACTCACACCGATTGTAGCGAACACAATCGTATAGACCACATTCTGTATCTTTCTGTTTCGCTGCCTGTTCTGATGGATAATCTTCTTATATTTCATAAGCTTTACCCCTAAAAGGGAAGCGAAGAGAATGAAAACCATATTTGTAAAGAAGAGATAGAGCGCCCCGAAAAAGAAATGGCTTTGCCACGTTGCTATGCCATAGCCTGCCGTGCAGAGCGGAGGCATAAGTGAAGTAGCGATCGCCACACCCGGCATCACCTGTCCCTTGTTGCGGCAACATATGCTTACTATTCCGGCACCTCCGCCAAACAGAGCAACGAAAACATCGTAGATTGAAGGTGAGGTACGTGCAAGAAGCTGGCTTGATCCCTCATATTGCGGAGAGATTACGAAGTATATGGCTGACGCAGCCAAGGAGCCGATAATTGCCATTATTATGTTCTTGAGTCCCCTTTTCAACAGATCATAGTCCTCGATACCGATGCCAAGCCCCATACCGATTATCGGACCCATAAGGGGCGAAATCAACATAGCGCCGATTATTACCGGCACACTGTTGGTGTTCAATCCTAAGGAAGCAATAAATATGGCAAAGATTAGCACTAAAAGTTGGCTGCCTTTAAAACTCACTCCGGAGCGGATTGTCTGTTCTGCCGTAAGTTGTGGCTCAAGGTCTTCAGCCACATTAAAATAGGAAAGAAGTTCTTTCCAAAAACTCTGAAACTTTTCTTTGATTGGAGTGGAATTAGCCATCACTTTGAAATATAAGATACTATATGAAGCAGTGGTCGTCTTGTTCACATTGTTGCGACCTTGCACCACAAAATTACAAAAAAATAATTAACTTTGCATTTACAAATCAAAAATTCAAAACATTCTCCTCTTACCAACCTATTATGGCTGATATGACACTTAAAGGTCTCGGGGTTGCATTGGTCACCCCTTTTAGACAGGACAAGACTGTAGATTTCGAAGCACTTCGCCGAATGGTGGAATATGTAATCGAAGGACTTTGTGATTATATTGTAGTGCTTGGCACTACAGGTGAGACTCCCGCACTCTTTCCGGAAGAGAAAGATGCGATCAGAAAAGAAATCATCAAGACTAATGCCGGGAGGGTACCACTTGTTTTAGGAGTGGGCGGTAACAATACGCAGTTAGTTGTCAATGAGCTTAAGAATACTGATTTCACCGGCTTCAACGCTATTCTTTCCGTAGTGCCCTTCTACAACAAACCTTCGCAGGAAGGAATTTACCGTCACTATGCCGAGATTGCCAAGGCATCGCCTCTTCCTGTGATACTCTATAATGTGCCCGGGCGGACAGGAGTGAATATGACTGCTGCCACTACCCTTTCGCTGGCACGTGATTTCGAAAATATCATCGGTGTGAAAGAAGCGTCCGGCAATTTTGCCCAAATCGAAGAAATCATCAAGAACAAACCTGAAAAATTTGAGGTCATCTCAGGTGACGACAGCATAACATATCCTCTTATGACATTAGGAGCCGTAGGCGTGATTTCCGTAATCGGCAATGCGTTCCCGATGGAATTTGGCAGGATGGTAAGGCTGTGTCTTGAAGGGAAATATCAAGAGGCTTTGCCCATTCATTGGCGCTTCAATGAGCTTTTCAGTCTCCTTTTTGTTGACGGCAACCCTGCCGGGGTAAAGTGTGCTCTTAATGCCCTCGGGCTGATTGAAAATGAATTGCGTCTGCCCCTGGTGCCCACACGACTCAGCACCAACGAAAAGATTCATAATCTTATCTCCCAGCTCTATACCCCTTCCCCCTCTGAAGAGAGTTTTGGAATAAAAAGGATTACTTACTAAAAAATTATCGCTGCAAAAAGAGGCGTTGTGAAAAATGATAGATCTGGCGACTCAACAAAAAATCAAAGATACCGCTGATATTGTCGATGTTGTGAGTGATTATGTCCATCTTGTCAGAAGTGGCGGTGGATATAAAGGTCTTTGTCCGTTTCATAACGAGCGCACCCCATCTTTTTCCGTGAACCGTGCGCGTAACTTCTGCTTCTGTTTCTCTTGCAAAAAAGGGGGTTCTCCAGTTAATTTCATAATGCAAAAGGAGGGCATATCTTATTATGAGGCACTGCGTCAGCTGGCAAAGAAATATGGCATAAAGATTGAGGAGAAAGAGATAACCGACGAAGA
>CAMWTL010000285.1 GCA_947177145.1 uncultured Porphyromonadaceae bacterium | reverse complement strand
CCACAGCCATTCCCCTTCTTCACATCCCCCTCAAATCTTATCTCCCCATCCCCAAATCGCCTCCAAAAGCCCTAAAAGCTTTGTGCCTCCCAAATCTCTAAAAAGTTTGTCTCCGGGTGAAGAAGCCTATAGATACTCATCCTCGCCTCCCCTCTTTAAAGCCCCTAAAAGCCCTCGCTAAATCTATCCAAAATCCAAATTCTCAAAATTTCATATGTTAAACTTTATTTTTTCAGTTTTTTTCATTAGCTTTGCGTTGATAATTTAGGTCATTTTATTGTTAAGAAGATAAGAACCCTCCCTTTTCAGGCTCATATACGCTTACAGCGGAGGCAAATCTATCCAGTTTAAGAGAAACCCAAAATAAAAACGTATTTAAGTATGAATAACGACGAATTGCTTAAGACCGTCAAAGAAAAGGCTGAGAAATGGCTCGGTCCCCAGTATGATGAAGAAACAAGAGCTGCCGTTCAGGCTATGCTCGACGACACCGACCCCACCGCCCTTGTCGACGCTTTCTATAAAGATCTCGAATTCGGAACAGGCGGCCTCCGTGGTATTATGGGTGCCGGCTCCAACCGTATGAACATCTATACCGTAGGTGCTGCCACACAGGGTCTCGCCAACTACCTCAATGACGTTTTCAAAGATGAGCCCCAGATTTCTGTGGTTATCGGTCACGACGTGCGCAACAACTCCCGTAAGTTTGCCGAACTCGCTGCCGACATCTTCTCTGCAAACGGTATCAAGGTATATCTCTTCGAATCTTGCCGTCCCGTGCCCGAGGTGTCTTACACTATCCGTAAGCTCGGCACTCAGAGCGGTGTGATGGTGACTGCAAGCCACAACCCGAAAGAGTATAACGGCTACAAGGCTTACTGGAGCGACGGCGCTCAGATGATTGCTCCCCACGACGTGGAGACTATCGCTTATGTGAACGCCATCACTTCTGTTGACCAGATCAAGTTTACCCCCAACAAGGATCTCATCCAGATTATCGGCAAAGACATCGACGAGCAGTATCTCGACGACATCAAGACCCTCTCACTTTCTCCCGAGGCTATCAAGAAACACGCTGATATGAAGATCGTCTACACTCCGATTCATGGCACAGGCGGTATGCTTATCTTCGATTCTCTCAAGAAATGGGGCTTCGAGAATGTCATCCACGTGCCTGAGCAGGACGTACAGAGCGGCGACTTCCCCACTGTTGTATCTCCCAACCCCGAGAACTCAGAGGCTATGACTTTGGGTATCGCCAAGGCAAAGGAGACAGGTGCAAGCCTCGTTTTGGCATCTGACCCCGACTCCGACCGTATCGGTCTTGTAGTACGTGACAGCAAGGGTGAGTATCAGCTTGTCAATGGCAACCAGATCGTGATGATATTCCTTTATTATATCATTACCCGCAACCGTGAGCTTGGTCTGCTTAAAGGCAATGAATATTGCGTTAAGACCATTGTGACCACTGAGACCATCAAACGTATCGCCGAGGCAAACGACGTGAAGTGCTACGACTGCTTCACCGGCTTCAAATGGATTGCCAATGTAATGCGCAACCTCGAAGGCGTAGAGCGTTACCTTGGTGGTGGTGAGGAAAGCTACGGATTCCTTCCAGAGACATTCGTACGCGACAAGGATGCCGTTTCCTCAATCACTCTTATGTGTGAGATCGCTGCCTGGGCTGCCGAGCAGAACCTTACTCTCTACGATCTCCTTCTCGACATCTATGAGAAATACGGCTTCTCTCGTGAGCGTGGCGTAAGCGTGGTTCGTCCGGGTAAGACAGGTGCCGACGAAATCGTTGCCATGATGAAGAACTACCGCGAGAATCCTCCCAAGTCACTCGCAGGTTCACCTGTTGTGACCGTTAAGGACTACGCAGACCTCAACTGCCACGACCTCAAGAACGGTACTGTGACAAAGATGAACTTCCCCACCACAAGCAACGTCCTCCAGTTCTTCACAGAGGCTGGCGACAAGGTATCAGTTCGTCCTTCCGGCACAGAGCCTAAGATCAAGTTCTACGTAGAGGTACGCGAGAACATGCCTTCAAAAGACAAATACGAGGAGACAGTTCTCAAAGCCGAAGAAAAGATCAAGAAAGTTCTCGCCGACCTCGGTGCAGAATAATCACATCATCTAAAATTAAAAAGAAAAAACCGGACTATGCAAACCCATAATCCGGTTTTTCTTTACCCCTCATCACCTCCCCAAATCAAATCCACTCAGAAAATAAGCCCTATGTCAAAAATCTCCTGGCGCCCCGGCACCCAAATCTACCCTCTCCCTGCAGTCCTCGTCACCTGTGGCAACTCCCCCGAAAACTGGAATATGCTAACCATAGCCTGGACAGGCACCATCTGCTCTGATCCCGCCATGTGCTATATATCCGTGCGCAAAGAACGAGCATCCTATCCCCTGATTGTAGAAAATATGGAATACACCATAAACCTCACCACCGTAGACATGGCACGAGCCACCGACTGGGCAGGAGTCCGTTCAGGCAGAGACTACAATAAATGGAAAGAAACCGGGCTCATACCCATCCCCGGCGAAAAAGTAGCCTCCCCCACCATTGAACAATCCCCCCTCAGCATCGAGTGCAGGGTAAAAGAAATAATCCATCTCGGCACCCACGACATGTTCATCTCCGACGTGCTCAACGTCAGAGCTGACGAACGCTACCTCGACCCCATCACAGGCAAATTCTCCCTCGAAAAAGCCGGACTCTTAGCCTACTCCCACGGCCAATACTTCTCCTTAGGCGAAATCATTGGCCACTTCGGCTTCTCCGTCAAAAAATAGCCCCTCCATCT
>CAMWTL010000284.1 GCA_947177145.1 uncultured Porphyromonadaceae bacterium | reverse complement strand
GCATCGGCATCGCTGCTCACCGCTTGCAGCGACGACGATAACATGGCTCCCGGAAATCCCGTTATGGATGTCACCGGCAATCTTGGTGAGGCTTGCTTCGGCGATTCACTACGCTTCGCAATCAAAGCCACTGACCCTGAGGTGGCACTCTCAACCATCCATGCCGAACTCTATTTCGGAGATGAGATGGTGAGCGAAAAAGTGATACGTACGAAAGTGAGTGGCGAAACTTATGAAGGTAAACTCTATGTCCCCTATTATGCTAATATACCCGACGGACAAGCTACCTTACGCCTTACCCTCCAAAACATTCACTTCACCACTACCGAACAGACCTACAACGTCAAGATCTCTCATCCAGACTATCCTTCACTGATATTCCGTGCCGAGACAGGTGAAGAATATACGATGCAACGCGACGCTCAGTATGTCTACTCCGTCACCCAACGTTTCCCGGCTGAGATGCGCGGTGTGATCGTGGCTCCCGCTTTCGGGGAAAATGGCAATGAGATTATATTTGGCTACGAGAATAGTGAAATCAAACCTCACGTTGACGGTATGATTCCATTCTCTAATTCAGCTCCGGGACGCTACCCAATCTCATTCAACACCTTCACCTTCGAGGGGTCACCGTTTGTGACAATGACCCTCAACGGACAGAAACTTGAGGCTATCAGCGAAACCGAATATGCCATTGACCTCAATCTTGCCAAGGGGGACCTTATCACTCCCGACGGATTCCCCGAATTTGCCGAATGGTGGATCAATCCTGATTACTTCGCCAAGAATGAAGACGGCTCACTCACTTTTAATGCCTATAACGGCAACTATCGCGTGATTGCCGACACAAAGCGTCGCTATTTCCGCGTATACAAGCTCAACGGCAATAATCCTGCCACACTCAATGAGGATGGCACAGGAGCACTCTGGATAATCGGTGCAGGTATCGGACATCCCTCACTCTCCAATGAAGTGGGCTGGACTACTGAAAACGCTATCTGTATGGCACCGACAGGTGAGAAGACCTATCAGGTGACGCTCGTAGGCGGTAAGACAGTATCGGTGGATAACATCAACTTCAAGTTCTTCGGTCAGATGGGCTGGGGCATGGAGCTGACAGGCAATGACCTTGTATCAAAGTCAAATCTCATAGGTGTGGGCACGGGCGACAACGGTCATGATCCCGGCAACCTCTTCCTTGAAGATGGTGTAGTGCTGCAAGATAACGGTGTATATGTAGTGACTGTAGACCTTACCCAGGGCATACACGATGCCGTGATGACTGTTGACTTCAACGGTGAGCAGCAATTTGAGGAACATCCTATCTACATCAACGGACAAAAGATGGACACCTCTGACAATGCCTATTATTCGGCAGTGATAGAGCTTACCCAAAATTCCAAGTTGACTTTCAAGGAATTTAACGGCTTGGCAGACCTCTATTATGATCCCGATTACTTCTCCTTCGACGAGGATGCTTTCGAGGTGACCTTCCTTCCTGTAGCCGGCTATTACAATATTATCCTCGATAAGCTCAACGGCACCATGAGCGCAAAACGTGTCAATGCCGACGGCTCGGAAATGACACTCCAAGCCGATGGGTCAGGCGCACTTTGGCTTATGGGCTGGGGTGTAGGCTCACCCTCGCTCGACAACCAGTTCGGTTGGAATCCCGGTCAGGCATACTGTATGGCAGAAGTAGCTCCAAAGGTATATCAGTTCACAGGTAAAGCGGGACCGGAACACGGCTCTGTCTATGGCGACCGTCTACGTTTCGATTATCTCTCATTCAAGTTCTTCCATCAGGACGGCTGGGGTGGTGAGTATCCCACATCCGACCTTACCTTTACCGACGAGGCAAAGACTCTCATAAAGGATGCGGGTAATTTTGAACTTGCCGACGGTGTGCAGCTTGAAGAGGGTGCCACCTACGTGATAACCGTAGACATCACAGCCGGCACCGACAAGGCTACCTTCAATATGGTAAAGAAATAAGAAGATGATAAGGAAATAAGGCTTACATTTGGTAAGGAAATAAAAGGTAAAAAAGATAGTTATTTAAGAGGGAGCCGGTGTCTCAGAGTCAGCAAGGCTGAACGGGGCATCGGCTCCTGATTAATATCCGACTAAGATTTCTATATTGCACTCATTATGAAAAGATTGTTTCTGTTGCTTACTGCTTTGGTATTGGTTACCGGTCTCAAAGCGCGTAAGGTGTCTCTTAATGACGGTTGGCAATTCCGTAAAGTGGAGGAAGCCGATTGGAGGGCAATAAATCTTCCTCATACTTGGAACACCGACGCTTATACGGAAAAGAATTATCATAAAGGCAAAGCCCTCTATCGCCGCACACTCCGGTTAAATCCCGAAGACTCCCTGCGCAACTTCCATCTGCGTTTTGAGGGCGTCTCTAAAGCTGCACGTGTAATGGTAAACGGCAAGGAGGCAGGGCATCACAAGGGCGGTTACACAGCTTTCTCAATTCCCATTTCCGAATACCTCTCTTTCACCACTCCCAATCTTATCGAGGTGGAGGTAGATAATAACCGTGACGACATACCTCCACGTTCCGGTGATTTCACATTCTTCGGCGGCATATACCGTGACGTTTGGCTTGAAGATTATTCTCCACTACACTTCTCGCTTAATCCTTATGCTACTCCGGGAATAAAAGTGACACCCTATCTTGAGAACGGCTTAGGCGTTATCGACGTGGAAGCAAGCGTCACCAACGATGCGGGGAAACGCGAGGAAGCCATATTGCGACTCGATCTTTACTCTCCTGATGAGGAGTTGATGGCTTCGGAAGAGAAGAAAGTCAAGGTAGACAATGGA
>CAMWTL010000283.1 GCA_947177145.1 uncultured Porphyromonadaceae bacterium | reverse complement strand
GGACATTCCACCGTGAGCTTCACCCCCTTATGCTCCAGCGAGGGTCGGAAACGGTCGGTCACACCCTCCACCAAAGGCACTACCCTCTCGTGGCGGAAACCCATAGGCAAGGCATTATCCTCCACCTTCTTGAAATCGAGGAGCTGATTCACCAATGACAACAACCGCCTTGCATTACGGTCGATAATCTTCAGATCATCCTTAATGGGAGCGGTAAACTTCTCCGACGATTCCAAAATCTTCTCCAATGGTCCGATTATAAGTGATACCGGGGTGCGTATCTCGTGCGCCACAATGGTGAAGAAATTAAGCTTAGAGCGGAACATCTCCTTCTCCTTATTGCTCGAAATCCTGTCGAGTTCTACTATATGGTTACGCTCTATACGCTTCAATATCAGCTTCACAGCCAATAGCAGCAACGCTATTCCCAAAATCACGTAAAGGAACTTCATCAGCGTGGAGATATACCACGCCGGCTTCACCACAATCTTCAGAGCCACACCCTCCTCATTCCATATGCCGTCGCTGTTGGCAGCCTTCACACGCAGGGTATACGTCCCCGGCGGAAGATTGGAATAGGTGGCGCGGTTCTCCTTCCCCGCGTCGAGCCAAGTCTTATCAAACCCCTCAAGGCGATATTGGTAGGAATTGCCGGCAGGGTTGGCATAGCTCAAAGCGGAGAAATAGACGCTGAACGTATGGTCGGCATGGGTCAGCACCAGTTCATCTATATCATTGAGCGACGCCGGAAGATGCTCATCACCCACAGCCACCGGCTCATTCACAATGTCGAGTCCCGTAAACTTCACGGTCGGTGCCACATTCCTGCCGAGCAGCTGCATCGGATCCACACGCGAAAGCCCGTGTACCGTGCCGAAATAGAGCTTACCGTCGGCAGTCATCACCGAAGCACCTGCCATAAACTGGCTGTCGCTCAGTCCGTCGTCTATACCATAGAGTTTGTATCTTCCGTCAGATTTCAGGTTGATAAGCCCTGCACTCGTGGCTACCCACAAATCCTCTCCTACCCGCTCCACCGCCTGTGCGGAAATCTTGTCCAATTCCCCGGACACCGGCTGGAAACGGTCGCTCCTCTCCTCATACTTATAAATTCCCCGCGAAGTTGTAACAAGCACATCACCCGTGCTGTCAACCTTAACACTGTTGATATGATTGTTCGGCAGGCTGCCCGGAGCCTTCGAAGCCACATAATGCCCCCATGTCCCGGCATCCGCGTCATAACAGTAAAGTCCGTCGCCCGGTGTCGAGACCCATATGCGCCCTGCCTTATCCTCAACGATGGCATTTATCCACGCATGCATCTGCTTCACCGGGGCAAAGCTGTTGCTCTCCGGATTATACAGCGAAAATGTCTCGGTGGCCCCCATCCAGACTCTCCCCTTTGAATCCTTATGTATGGCATAGCAACTGTAAGCCCTGTGCCCGTCCAGTGCCACGGGTGTCCAGCGTCCCGAAGCGAGGTCGAGCCAACCCGCACCCATAGAATAGGTGCCTACCCACAACCTGCCGTCGTCGGCACAGAGCGCACTCACATTCTCCGGCTCGTGTGTATTGATAAGGGTAACGTCGCGGAATGAATCATTCTCAGGGTTATACACGCACAAGCCGCCGTCGGCTGTGCCTATCCAAAGATTTCCGCGCCCATCCTCACAAAGCGCCATCACCACATTGCCGCTCATGGAATTTACAAAGCGTGAATGTTTCCAGCTTCGGAAACGCTGCGACCCGGCGCTCACATAATTCACACCGTGATAATATGTGCCTACCCAGATTCCGCCGTCAGAGTCCTTTATGACAGGATACACGAAGCGGTCGCTCAGGCTCTGAGGGTCGAGTTCGTCAGCCTTATATACCTTACATGCCCCCGTAGCGGTCTCCACGAGCGTCAAGCCGCTGTCAGAGCCCACGAGCAGCGTCGTCGGGGAATATTCCGTGAGGGAATGGATATGCCAAAGATCCCAGGTCTGCTGGGGCGACGTGGCTTGGCGAGCCTCCCCCGTGCGCGGATTAACCTTCACCAGACCGTTCTCCCACGTGCCAATCCAATAATCGCCATGGGAATCGGCGGTCATAGCCAAAGCCCCGCGTTTAAGCAGGTTGCCCGGATCGGAAATCTTAAACTCACGGAACTCACCCTTCACAGGGTCATAGCGATATACACCGCCCCCAATGATGTTGCTCAAAGCCCACACCATATCGGAGGGGTCAACATAAATATCACCGATATAATTATTGGCTTCGGCAAACTGATAATTATCAGTCACCACACCCGAAGGCTCTATGCGGAACACACCCTGCCGCTCCACCGCCACCCAGATGTTACCCTTGCTGTCTGTGGCGATGTCGTAGACATTATCCGCAATCTGAGTTTTCACATTATCCTTATACTTCAGATCCATAGGGGTAAGCGCCTCTGTAGCCGGGTTATAACGGTAAAGCATACGGTCAGTGCCCACGAGGAGACCGCGCCCGTAGCGGCAAAGCGACAACACATACATATCGCTTGTCCCCTCCTGGTCCTCAGGAATGAACACCTTGGTAGACGTGCCGTCGAAACGCACAAGTCCACCGTCGGAGCCGAACCACACGAAGCCCTCCTCATCCTGGGCAATAGCCCTGACGCAATTAGAAGGCAAACCGTCAGCCGTAGTATAATGAGTAAACTTCAAATCGGGTGCTTGGAAGGCAGCCGCAGCCCCAAGGACAGCAGCCACCCCCATTACCACCATTGCCAATAATCTCTTCATCCTAAAAAGTTTAGGGGTTAAGGTTAAACTTTCAACCTTTAATCTTTATGGAGTAGGGCCACTGCGCATCGCCCGGATTC
>CAMWTL010000282.1 GCA_947177145.1 uncultured Porphyromonadaceae bacterium | reverse complement strand
TGGCTAATCCGTGGGTTTGGCGACTGGGGACATCTCTCCGACGCGGCTCATATAAGCAAATTCAACATCTCAATGTCAAAAAATTCAACCTCCAAGCGCCAGGAAGTTGCCTCCGACGCGGTAGCGGCAGGGGTCGAGGCTGGTTACAATATCTTCGGACTTATCCCCAAGATGCGCAGCGACAACCAGAAATTCTATGTGTTCGGTCGCTACGACTATTACGATTCGATGGCACGTATGGAAAGCTCCACACCCCTCGGATGGTGTGGACGCCAAATCATCTCAGCCGGAATAAACTGGTTTCCAATCCCACAGATTGTAGTCAAAGCTGATTATTCCTACCGTATTCTCGACCGTAAATACAACAACGAACCCTCCATCAACCTCGGTATCGCCTATGTAGGATGGTTTAAATAACCCCTCCCCATAAATAACCATAAACCATCCCTTCTATAAACCACCCTAAACCATAAACAATAAACCATTAATATGAATCTTTCCAAACTTTTCCTCCTCCCCGTCGTAGCATTGTCAATGACCGCTTGCAGCGACAGTTCCGATGAACCCAAGAATGAGAACCAACTCTCCGATAAGGAGCAGACACTGAAGGCTGCCACAGCTGCCTATGTGGACAATACCGTACTTCCCACTTATAAGGCTATGGCTGACGCAGCTGTGGATATACGCGACCTCTGCCACACTATGCAGGATAAACACGAAGCCGGCACTCTTGCCGAAGCCGACATTAAGGCTGCCGGAGATGCTTGGAAACTTGCCCGCAAGAGCTGGGAACTTAGTGAGGCTTTCCTTTTTGGTCCGGCTGCCAACCATAACATTGACCCCCACATCGACTCCTGGCCTCTTGACAAGGCTGCTATGGACAATCTCCTCACGCAGATACGCAACGGCAATAGCTGGTCGCTCGAAAATAACGGCGGCTACGGACTTATCGGCTTCCACGCCGTAGAATATATGCTCTTCCGGCTGACCGAAGATGAGAACCATTCCCTCGTCCACTCTGCCGACTATACCCCTGAGGAATTGGAATACTTGGTTGCGGTTGCCGACGACCTTTGCCAGCAGTGCGTGTGTCTTGAGGCTTGCTGGGCAGGCACCGACAACATCTCCTCTCTGAAGCAGGAAATCCTTGAGGATGCCGAACTCGACTACGATGAGGAGTATGGCTGGGAAATGAAGAATGCCGGACAGCCCGGTTCACGGTTCAAGACCTATCAGGAAGCTGCCGAAGAGATCATACAGGGTTGTATCGACATAGCCGATGAGGTGGGCAATACAAAGATCGGGCGTCCCCACATGGGTTCGTCGCTTGAAGATAAGAATTATATCGAATCTCCCTATTCTCTCAATTCTATCGAAGACTTTGCCGACAATATCCGCTCGGTGCGCAACGCATATCTCGGCAGCCGCTCAGGCGACGCTTCGGTGAGCGACTATGTTAAGAGCGTCAACGCCGCTGCCGACACGGAGGTACGCCAGGCTATCGAAAATGCTATCGCAGCTATTGAGCTGATACCGGAGCCATTTGCAAAGAATGCCACAGGCACACTGAGCGAAAACGCAATGAAGGCAGCCGGCGACACACTCGTGGCAGCCCTCGAAAAAGCAATGTCAGCGGTGGTGGGACGATAAGCTCCAACCACTGTCTAAACAGTGATTTATGAATTTGCTTGATAAAGTAGTAGAAATGAAAAAGCACCAGATATACCGACTTCTTTCCTTGTCTATTATCATTCCTGCCCTCGGAGCCTGTTCCGAAGAGAAGATTGTAGACGATGAGAATCCTCAGGTTGCCGACCTTCCCGAATGGTATTATGCCGGAGGTGAATTGGGCACTACCCTCCTCAGCACCACTAACGTGTTTGAGCAGCCCGCTCCGGCTATCGAACGTCAAGGACTCTACCAGTCGTTCAAGAACGGCGAAGCTCTTTTCGAGAAACCGTTTATGACCAATCAAAAGGGAGTCAGAAGCGGATTAGGTCCTGTATACATCCGCACGTCCTGCACTCATTGCCATCCCAACTACGGTCATGGCACTCGCATACCTGAAGGGAGCTTCAACACCAACGATATAGGCAACGGATGTCTTTTGGTGGTGCACGACCCCTCTACTGAAGCCTATGTATCGTGGCTTGCCGGTATGCCGCAGGGGCACGCCGTGGCACCCTTCAAAGCCCCGGTCGACGAGTCTAAAATCAAGGTGAGCTGGAAGAACGCCGTAGATGAATGGAACAATTCTTTTGCCGACGGCGAGACATATGAACTACAATATCCGGAGGTAACGATGCCTTCAGATGCGATTTATGTAGTGAATCAGGGCTACGAGCTGCCCGGAAAGTATACCGTGAAACTGGAGTCAACAATCGGTGTCTACGGCACAGGCCTACTCGATGCCATCACTGAAGAGGATATTCTCGCCCAGTATCGTCAGGAGGAACAGGAGGGCTATATGACCAACGGCCTCAACCCGGCTTTCTATGCCAACGGCTCTTGGGCATCAATGTATAGCAATGCACTTCAAGGAGACGGCACACCTTATGTAAGACGTTTCACTTACGCCCTGTCTCGCGGTCCACTCCAGGATGCCGCAGGTGCCAACGCCATTTGGAACATCACCAATGTGACCCGTTCCGACCGACGCTATCACTACCTCGATGCTGCCGGCACATACGCACTGTATTCTTCGAAAGATCCTGAGGTGCAAGCCGGATTTGAAGATTACATTAACCGTATCGACCCCGACCATGCACATCCTACATATTGGGAGGGAACATTGGAGGAGCGTATCTACGCTTATCTCACTGATAAGAACCTTGACCCTGAAATGACCGACGACGAAT
>CAMWTL010000281.1 GCA_947177145.1 uncultured Porphyromonadaceae bacterium | reverse complement strand
CGAGCCTTTGAAGAGGGTGGAAAATTCAGTTTGTGACATTGATTTTATACCCTCTATGGTGTAAGAAGATATAATATTCAGATTTTTTATACCCTCTGAGGTACAAGATGAAGGCATCTTTGCTTCTATTATACCCTTTGGGGTACAAGATGATGATGTGTTAGGATTTATTATACCCTCACGGGGGTAAAATTCAGGGATGGCTGTAGGTGGGAGGTTACGGTTGTGAGAGCAGACTCGTTGGCAGATGTCGCAGCCGAATAGGGTATTCTTTGCGGCAGGTGTTTGCATAGCCTTCAATTCCTCCCCTTCCCAGTCGCCACGGTGTTCAATGGTGAGATAGTTGAGGCAACGCCGACAGTCGATTGTGCCGTCAGGACGCAGTGCATTTTGCGGACAGGCTTTCTGACATTCTCCACAACGGGCACAGAAAGCGTCAGAAGGCTCATCAGAAGGCACTGGGAGGGATGTCAGTATCTCGACAAGGAAAATATAGCTTCCATAACCGTCGACGATTACAGAGCCATTCAGCCCCCTCCTTCCTATACCGCTTTTTATAGCCCAATAGCGTTCTGCTAACGGTGCCGAATCTATGCAGATACGCCAGCTACCTCCGAAACGTTGTTTAAGATCGGCTACCACCGGTTCGAGTCGGTGGCGAAGCACGTCGTGATAGTCGTCGCCGTACGCATAGGCGGCTATCACCGGAAGGGAAGGGTCACGCCACACGGCAGGGGCATAGCTATAGGCTATGCTTATGACGGTGGCTGCATCTTCAAGCACATATCGTGGATGCGATTTTAAGACAGCATGACGGGCAAGGTAATCCATACCGGCGTGGTTGCCTCCGCCTATCCAATCCTGATAACCTGAAATTACCTGCGGGTCAACCTCAGCTGCCTCCGCAAAGCCAACAGCCACTGCTCCCGTAGCCTTTATTGCGCTGGTGATGGTGTCCTTCATCTGTCTCTTTCATCCGGCTTCGAAATCATTTGCGTCCGAAATCGGCAGGTATCTCCCCCCAGCGGTCGGTTTGCCATTTAAGCACCTTCGCCGGGAAAGTATGGGTGTTGAGCCACGTCACGGCACGCGCCATAAGCTCGAACACCTTATGGTTGCGGTCGGTGGGTTTAAGTTGGGTCTTGACTTTACGTGTTCGTGCCCACGCCATACCCGACACCGAGTCAGAATAGATGTTGTGATATTTACCTTGCTTATCCATAAGAGCCATAGCGTGGACTATGGCAAGGAATTCCCCGATATTGTTGGTGGCATCATCAAACGGACCGACGCGGAAAAGCGTGCGTCCCGTCATAAGTTCCACACCCTGATACTCCATTTTTCCGGGATTGCCGAGACATGACGCATCCACAGCCCAAGCGTCGAGATCGACCTCCGGGTTGGTCATATAATCGGGCTGTCCGGGTTTGGGAAGATTACGGCTGCTTGCCTTCGATAGCAGTTTTCCGAGATCGGCAGGCGTGGCGTCACCGCTTTCACGGCGATATGCCTCGGCAGCCGCCTCCGAGGACGGGTAACCCTTATATCGGGCACCCTTGAAATTTATCTGTTCCTTTGCATCCTCCCAATTGTCGTAGATTCCCGGATTAGGTCCGTTGAAAACCACGTAATACTTCATAGCCGTTTAAAATCTTGCGTCCCGTTTAAAATCTTACTCGCATTAAAACTTTACCTCCCGACGATAATCGTAGTCGCTTCTCAGCTGTTCAAAATTTTCCGGATGGCTGCGTAGTCTCTCCGTGTCGAAGTCGGGGTTATAACTTTCAATGATTGCAGTTGGGTCAATATAATCGGTAGGCGCAACATACGCTCCTTCAAGACCACTTTTGTCGAGCGTCACACCGAATTTGCGCTCCACAGCCTCAAGCACCATCCTCGTGGCTCTCTCTTTCCCTTCACGGGAATATCCGGCTATGTGTGGCGTGGCTATAATAGCTTTGGAGAGCAATTTCTTGTCGATGTCCGGCTCACCCTCCCAGACATCCACCACTCCCTTGCCAAGTCCTTTATCGAGCCATTCGCTCCACGCACGGTTGTCTACCACCGGACCTCTGGCAGCGTTCACGAGGATTACACCCGGCTTCATAAGCCGCAGCTGAGGCTCCGAGATAAGATGGTAGGTGGGATCGTCTCCATCTTTCGTCAAGGGAGTGTGGAGAGTGACTGCATCCGCTTTGGTAAGTACCTCCTCAAGCGGCAGGTAATCCTCATCCCTATGTCCGGCTTTTTGGCGGGGTGGGTCGCATACAATCACATTAGCTCCGAGGCGACGACCCCAGCCAGCCACAATACTTCCGATGTTCCCTTTCCCCACTACTCCCAATGTATGACAGGTAGGGTCGAAGCCATTACGCAGAAGCGACGACCACACGTATTGTGCCACACCGGGAGCATTGCATCCTGCCGCGTTCTCCACAGTTATGCCATTAGCTTCACACCACGGAATGTCAATTTGGTCAGTGCCAATGGTGGCAGTTGCTACAAGCTTTACCGACGACCCGTCAAGAAGAGCTTCGTTGCAGTGAGTGCGTGTACGTATGATAAGGGCATCAGCGTCCTTCACCAGCTGTGGTGTGAAAGCGAAGGGATCAGCATAGACCACTTCACCCAAAGATTCGAGCCGACCTTGGATAAAGGGTATTTTGTTGTCAACGATAATTTTCATTTGTAATCAAAAGAGGAGCATAATCAGTGGGAGAATAAGATTAGAGAAGGGTATAAGTAGGAAGGATTACGCTTAGGAGAAGAGCATGATGAGGAAGAGAATGACATATATCAAAGCGGGCACGGCTCCCACAAGCCACTCGCGCTTTATGGGCCACAACGCACACAGGTTGGCTATCTGCACCGCTAC
>CAMWTL010000280.1 GCA_947177145.1 uncultured Porphyromonadaceae bacterium | reverse complement strand
GCCGGTAACCCTGCGTGGATGGGTGCCATCACACAGAACATCGGTGAGATGCAGGCACGTGGTTGGGAACTTGCTCTCAGCTGGCGTGACAAAGTGGGCGACTTCGGTTACGACGTAGGTGTTCAGCTTTCAGGGGTACGCAACAAGGCAATCAAATTCTCAGGTGACGGTCCGGTTCTTACAGGTGGCGGTCTCAGTGAGAGCATAATCCGTAATGTCGATGGTGCCCTTATCTCCCGCTTCTACGGCTATAAAACAGAGGGACTTTTCCAGAACTGGGAAGAAGTCTACGCACATACCGACGAACACGGCACACTCCTTCAACCCGATGCACAGCCCGGTGACATCCGTTTCCTTGACACCAACCATGACGGTGTACTCAACGAAGATGATAAGATGTATATCGGTAACCCTTATCCTGATCTGATGCTCGGTTTCAACATCGGTCTTAACTATAAGGGGTGGGATTTCCTTGCCAACTTCTACGGCACATTCGGCAACGACGTGTTTAACCTTGAAAAGGGACGCTACTCCGGTGGAGGCGGTCAGAACGTATATCGTGGCACGCTTAATAAGGCATGGCACGGTGAAGGCACAAGCAACGATATCCCACGTCTCTCCTACAACGACCTTAACCAGAACTATGGCCGCGTATCCGATTTCTATGTAGAAGACGGCAGCTATATGCGTTGCAAGCTCCTTACCTTGGGCTACACATTCCCTGAAAAATGGCTTGGTGACTTTAATCTGCGTCTCTACTTCTCAGCTCAGAATCTTTTCACCATCACCAAATACACAGGCATGGACCCGGAGCGTCCTTTCTATAATGGTGGCGTAATAGAGAAAGGTATCGGTAATGCCGATTATCCTACTCCCAAGACTTTCCTCTTCGGACTTGACTTTAAGTTCTGATAACCCTAAAAATCTAAAGAAACGATAATGAAAAAATTAATATATTCACTCGCGGTTTTGGCAGGACTTACTTTGTCGACCTCCTGCAACGACTTCCTCACAGAGGACGTGCATGGCCAAGAAAACCTCGAAACCTACTTCTCCACACCGGAGGAGGTAGAAACATATGTGGGTGGCTGCTATTTCCAGATTGCCAAGGGTGGCGGCTGGTGGCAAATCTACAACACGTGGCTTATGTCTGATATGACTACTGATGACCTTTGGGACGGCAACACTACCCAGGACGACGGCTATCAGGACGTGACCCACTTCATGCCTACCGGCTATACCAGCGGCATACTACAGAACTTCTGGGGTGCCCGTTATCAGGGCATTACTACCTGCAATCTCGGTCTTGAGAGAATTCCGGAGGTCACAATGGATGAGAATCTGAAGAAGCGTCGTTTAGCTGAGGTGCGTTTTCTCCGTGCATTCTTCTACTTCGATCTTGTGCGTAATTTCGGTGGCGTACCTCTTATGACACGTTATGCCGACACAGGTGCCGGCGTGGAGCGTTCCACTCAGGAAGAATGTTACCAATTCATCGAGGATGAACTTAAACTCGCCATTCCTGATCTTCCCGAGCGTAGTCAGCTTTCAGCGTCTGAATTAGGTCGTGTCACAAAGGGGGCAGCCCTTGGTATTCTCGGCAAAGCACAGCTCTATCAAGCTAAGTGGAGCGAAGCAAAAGCTACCCTCAAGACCATCATCGACTCAGGTGAATACCGTCTGCTCGAAAACTTCGGCGATGTATGGAGTGTGAAATACAACAACAGCGACGAAAGCCTCTTTGAGGTACAACAGACTTATGGGGGCGACACCTACGCACTTGGTGGCGCACTGACAGTCGTTACCGGTTGTCGTAACGGTTTAGGTGACGGATGGAGCTGGGGTCAGCCCACTTCTGACCTTGAGAATGCCTTTATAGCCGCAGGTGACACTGAGCGTCTCCGCTGGACCATCATCAAGACAATGTGTACCGAAATCGCCGGTGAAAACCAATTTGCAGATTTTGTTAAAAACAACTCTACGGTTTGTGGAGTAAGCGACGCGAAATACCAGGACTATGTAGAGAATTTTGGCTGGACCGCAAGCGATTACTATAAGGGCTACATTATCGACCCAGCCCAGCATAAGTCTGCCCGTATAATCCGCAAATATTTCTTACCTCTTGAGGATCGTCCCGAAATCTACAACATCGACAAGATACCTCTCAATCACCGTGTGCTCCGCTATGCCGACGTGCTCCTTATGTATGCCGAGGCTTGTGCTGAGACAGGTGATGACAGCCAGGCACAATGGGGTCTTAATCAGGTGCGCAACCGTGTGCATCTCCCCTCCGTGACATCCACAGGCACTACCCTTCGTGATGCTATCCGCTCAGAGCGTCGCCTTGAGCTTGCCCATGAGCAGTGCCGTCTCTACGACCTCCGTCGCTGGGATTGCGCTAACGGAAAGAAGATGATGTGTAACGTTATGGGTCCTGATGGTTCATTTGTGAAATACAACACCGGTGCCAATGCTGATATGTATGAGAAATGGAATCAGGGTGAAACAAGCGACAAAGGCATACGTTTCCGCGAGGACCGCGACCTCCTCTACCCCATCCCCAACTATGAGATTGAGCATTCCAACGGTGCCATCAAACAGAATCCCGGTTGGTAAATCCTAAACCTTAAACTTTCAACCCTAAACTTTCAACATGAAAATATATAAATTAGCTCTCTTTGGAGCAGCCGTGTTCTCCTTAGCATCATGTAGCGATGAGCCACACGGTGTGTCAACCAAACATCCCGTCGGCACTGAGAAACCCGGTGAGCCGGATGTGAACCCCGACGACGATGTAAAGTCGCCCACAGCCAACTTCCAGCTCACCACCCAAAAAGTGACCGTAAATACCTCCAAGACCTATCAGGAGATGGAGGGCTTCGGCGCTT
>CAMWTL010000279.1 GCA_947177145.1 uncultured Porphyromonadaceae bacterium | reverse complement strand
GTGCCACAAATTGAGTTGTCATCATTAAAGATTCTTATGGTCTTTGGATTGGATGCGCCAAAAGCTTTTCTAAACTTTTGTATTAGCTGGGCGGAGTGGCTGGAGTTTTTGCACCTGGCGACAAACCTGCTGCGCATAGAGGAGCAGTGCTTTTGGGACACCCGAAGACAAACTTACCGATGCTTTGAGAGACAAACTTACAACTAATTGGGATAGTGTGTGGAAGAGGGAGGGAGAGGAGAGAGGGAAGCGGTGGGGGAGGAAGAAGAGGGGGATTAGTCGAAGATGCCTTCGGTGACTTCTTCGACTTCGGCGTGGGGGGCGCTTATGATGATGTCGCTGCCACAGGGGTTGAAGTTGTCGGGGAATTCGAATTTGGTGTCTTGGGAGTAGGGGAGCTTTTTGTCGGCGTAGACTTTTTTCATGTAGTAGCCGTAGATGGGGAGGGCTGCACGGGCACCCTGGCCGAGTGCCATGGTGTTGAAGTGGATGTAGCGCTCCTCTCCACCTACCCAGACACCGGTCACGAGATCGGGGGTGAAGCCCATAAACCAGGAGTCGGAGTTGGAGTTGGTGGTTCCGGTCTTACCGCCCATCTGAGCTGTGATGCCGAAGCGACTGCGTAGGCTGGCGGCGGTACCGCTGTCGACTACGTTGAGGAGGATTGAGAGTATCTTGTAGTAGGAATCCTCACCTGTCACCTCACTTCGGTGAGGAGTGGCAGAGTAGATGAGATTGCCCTGGTTGTCTTCGATGCGTGTGACGAATACGGGGTCTACACGGAGTCCTTTATTGGAGAAGGTGGTGTAGGCTCCTACCATTTCTTTTACAGGTACGTCCACGGTGCCGAGTGCGAGAGGAAGGGTAGCGTCGATATGACCGGTGACACCGAACATTCTCATCTTGTTGGCGAGGTTCTTGGCTCCGAGTTCGTAAACGAGGCGTGCGGAAATCCAGTTGTTGGAGTTGGTCAATGCCCAACGGAGATCGACCATCTCACCGATGCGGGCTTTTCCGGAGTTACGCGGCGACCAGTTGCCGAATGTGGGCTGGGTGTTGGAGAACATGCTGCAGGGGGAGAAGTCCTGCTCCATAGCCAATGTGTAGAGGAAGGGCTTGGCTGTTGACCCGATCTGACGACGACCCTTCGACACCATATCATATTGGAAATAGTTGAAGTCTGGTCCGCCGACGTAGGCTTTCACGTATCCGTTGTGGGGATCCATACTCATCATACCAGTGCGCAGAATCGACTTCATATAAAGGAGGGAATCGTAGGGGGTCATAGTCACGGTTTTGCTTCCGGGACGATATTTGTCATTCTCCTTTATATATGTAAAGATGTCCATCTGATAGGGCTTATGGAAAGTCTTTTCAATCTCCTCAGCAGAGACTCCGGCATTTTTAAGGACACGCCAACGCTCGGTCTGCTTCATAGCATTTTTGATGAGGTTCATAACACCCTGACGGCTGAGTTCCTCGTCATTGGTGGTGTAGGGTCCGGTAGGCTGTCCCTGTTTCTCTTTGAAGAAAGCGGGTTGGAGTGTGCCGCCGAGGTGTTCCCACACAGCCTCTTCGGCATACTGCTGCATACGCACGTCGATGGTGGTGTATATCTTAAGACCGTCGGTGTAGATGTTGTAGTAGCTGCCATCGGGTTTGGGGTTCTTAAGAATCCAGCCATACATAGGATTCTCTTCCCACTGTGTGGAGTCGGAGTTATACTGTCCCATAGCCAATGTATAGCCCAAAGCACTGCTATAGTTGGAACGTTCAGGGCGCACGGGGCGTTTGGCAGTCATAAGATGGCGAAGTTCCTCCCTTAGATAAGGTGCGCCTCCTTCACGGTGGTCAACCTTATGATAGTCAAGACCGAGGGGAAGAGCTTTAAGTGAGTCTGCCTGTTCTTTAGTAAGCTTTCCGGCTTTCTCCATCTGGTCGAGCACAACGTTGCGGCGTTCACGGGTGCGCTCTTCGTGGCGAAGGGGGTTATAGTAGCTTGGGTTCTTCAACATACCCACCAGCATAGCCGCTTCCTCAGCCTTCAGATCGGCAGGTTCCTTATGGAAATATACGTTGGCAGCGGTCTTGATGCCGACGGCATTATTTAGGAAGTCGAAGCGGTTGAGATACATATTTATAATCTCCTGCTTGGTGTAGAAACGCTCAAGTTTTACAGAGATCATCCATTCGATAGGCTTCTGCATGGCACGTTTCACCATATTGCTTGATGGGGTGGAATAGAGCTGCTTGGCAAGCTGCTGGGTGATTGTGGAACCACCGCCGGCAGATTTGTCGCCCATCATGAGGGTCTTGATACCGGTGCGGGCGAGGGCAATGAAGTCGATGCCCGAATGACTGAAATAGCGCTCGTCTTCAGTGGCGATAAGTGCGTCGATCACATAGGGTGAGACGGTCTTATAGTCGGAGTTGACACGGTTGCCCGCTCCGGCGAAGTATCGACCAAGTTCCGTGGTGCCGTCGGAGGCAATCACTACGGATGCGAGTTTATCGTGAGGATCCTCGAGTTCCTCGATAGGTGGCATATAGCCGATTACCCCATTGTAGATAAGTAGCAAGAAAAGGGCAATGAGGGTGCCTAATCCGAGAAAGGCGACCCATAGCCATTTGATGATTCTATGGTTGCGAACCATTTTCCGACGCATCTTATTGTTGGGCTTAGGATTTTTGGAGTTGTCGATGTCGCTATTGTTATTTCTGTTATCAGTCATTTTTTTGCCAATTATTTTAGAGAAACAGCCTTGATGGAATTTTTCATTCGCCCGGCGGTGAAATTGCAAAGTTACAAAAAAATATCGAGATGTGGAAATGGTTTAGGGTAATTGGGTTAGGGCAGGGAGCTCGATTCATCCGCTTGATTCACCCGGAGACAAACCTGCTTCGCCCGGAGACAGAG
>CAMWTL010000278.1 GCA_947177145.1 uncultured Porphyromonadaceae bacterium | reverse complement strand
GTTGTCTGTGCGGATGAAGTAGCCATAATAATGAGGTTTTAATAATTAGTGAAATCCATTTTAATAATCTCAAGATTTGTCAGGATATGATCCTTGATTAATCTTGATAATCTAATCGACTATGCTGACTTTATCGCCGGTGAAAATGCCGAGCCCCAATTTCTGCATGAAATATTTGATAGCAGCTTGGGCCTTTACGGAGTTGCCTGCATCATCCAGTGGAGGAGCAAACGATGAGATACCAAACAAGCCGGGCATTACACCCATCACTCCACCACCAACACCGGTCTTTGCCGGAATCCCGGAGGTGTAGAGCCAATCGCCCGTGTGCTGATAGAAGCCAACACTGGCAATCATCGTGGTAATCTTTGGAGATATTTCAGGATCAAACACTTGTTTATTTGTCACCGGATTCAATCCGCCATTAGCAATTGTGGCTCCCATGATTGCCAATTGAGAAGAGGTAATACCAAGTGAACATTGACGAGTATATAGATCAAGGCTCATATCTACATCGTCATAAATACGATTATAGTTTTTCAGTAGCCAAGAAATAGCACGGTTATTGAAGTTGGTAGCGGTCTCGCTCTCATAAAGCTCATCGATAAGTTCCGGAGCTGACCCGCAAAGAGCCGTGATGTTTTCAGTGATAGCCTTCCATTTGTCTTCAGAATCACCCTGAGGAGCCACCATCGAACATGCTGAAATTGCACCTGCATTCACGAGAGGAGTCGACGGATGATCGTTTTCCAGAAGAATAGCAAAAATGGAGTTGAAAGGAAGGCCGGTTGCATCTGCACCAATCTGCTTCAATACTCCGGCCGGAGTATGCTGTATCATCGCAAGTATGGCTGTAGGAACTTTCGAGACCGATTCAATGCCAAATTTATAATCTGTATCGCCAAAATTATAGCAAGTGCCATCAGTGAGAGTTACGCTCACTCCGAAGAGATCCGGATTGATATTGGCAAGATAAGGAATATAATGAGCGTTGAGTCCACCTTTTATATCCTTTGAAGCCTCGTATGCCTCCTGAGCAGCCTGCTTTATCTGCGATTTAGTAATTGTCTTTTCCATAGTATTTCAGTCTTAGGGTCATTAAGTTTAAGATGTTTATAAAGTTTAAGGGGTTAGATGTCCAGGTTGACCATAATAACACCTAAACCCTTAAACATAATAAACTTTTTTAAACTATTTACCGGTGTGATTGAACATTGAGTTCTTCAAAGGAATGTTCTTCTCCATCGCAATTCGCGTAGTGGTAGGATATTCAAGCTGATTAAGCTCATTCACTGCAAACTGTATGTCTGAGAGAAGCTGATCAGCCATATCACGGCTGAACCCTTGCTTACAGAGCACGCGCATCACTACCATATCCTCTATATTCTTAGGCATAGCATATGCAGGTACCATCCAGCCTTTCTGTGCAAGTTTATCCTGCAGATCGTAGAGAGTCCATTTTGCACTTGCCTGGAATTCAGGCTTCATACGCCATACGAAGATCGGGTTAGGAAGTTCCTCATCAGCATAAGGGATAAACGGCTCCATTGCGCTCACCTGCTCCTTAAGGTAGCGGGCCACCATCAAAGAATTGAACTGTATGTTCTTGTATCCCTCGAATCCCAAGCGGATGAACTGATAGTACTGACCAAGAATCTGTGCAGCAGGACGAGAATAGTTAAGGCCTACCTGTGTCACTTCAGCACCAAGATAGTCTACGGTGAATGCCATGTCATCAGGCAGATATTTCTTGTCTTTCCAAACTACCCAGCCAAGACCCGGATATACGAGACCAAACTTGTGGCCTGATGTGCTGATACTCAATACCCATTTCAGGCGGAAATCCCACTTCTTGTCGGGGAAAAGGAAAGGAAGGATAAAGCCACCGGAAGCTGCGTCAATATGGATACATACCTCATTGCCTGTCTCTGCATTGAATTTGTCAAGGGCTGCATCAAGGGCTTCAACATCATCATTAAGACCGGTCCATGTGACACCCTGGATAGGAACTACACAGATGGTGTTCTCATCACAAAGCTTGATAGCCGCATCAACGTCGAGGGTAGGATGTTCTGTTGTCAGTGGGACAAGTCGCATCTCGACATCCCAGAAGTTACAGAATTTCTCCCATACCACCTGATAACCTGTAGACATTACAAGGTTAGGCTTGTCATAGGGTTTACCCGCTTTCTTACGGCGGTCTTTCCATCTCTTGAGAGCTGCAAGAGCACCAAGCATACATGCCTCTGAACTACCGATTGCAAGGGCACCTGCTTTCCACTTATTGGTCTCAGGAGTATTCCACAGGTTAGCCACGATGTTGATACACTTCTGGCACATCACTGCTACACGAGGATATTCGGTCTCGTCAATGTAGTTGATGTTGATTGCCTCGTTCATCAGTTTGGTGGCATAGTCATCCATATAGGTGGTGACAAATGTGGCAAGGTTAAGTCTCGGTTGTGTCTGGGCGAAAGTTTCGTCCTTAACCATCTCGTAAGCAACTTCAGGAATGGTCGGGCCGTCAGGGATACGCTCTACCGGAGCCTGTTTCAACATTGCGTCTGTGCCAAAAGCCTCGCTTTTAGCGTCG
This sequence comes from uncultured Porphyromonadaceae bacterium, assembly GCA_947177145.1. Lineage (GTDB taxonomy): Bacteria > Bacteroidota > Bacteroidia > Bacteroidales > Muribaculaceae > Lepagella. Next base: position 327 of record CAMWTL010000278.1, on the reverse strand, counting down.
CCGAAGCGATAATTTGCATCATTCATAGTAAATAAGATTTTGATAATGAAACAAAATGAAACAAAAAATATATATTACACGCTCCAATAGACATGCATCAGATATCGGAATCTTATTGCTACGATGGCTTCGGCATGAATAAAAGAGGACTAATCTCTTAAATTTATATCGCTATAACGTTCTTTTTAGATGATGGTTTGTGAATAAGATTTAAATTATCCTTTTATCTTGCTTTTTTAACATTTAATATCATTACCATACATCTATTCGGCATATTCTTTGAAAAATCAGCTTTAACTTAGACAATGTTGTAGACATATACTAAAT
>CAMWTL010000277.1 GCA_947177145.1 uncultured Porphyromonadaceae bacterium | reverse complement strand
TTGTGGAATTTCCATTGGATGTGGAACATGAAGTAGCGGGGCAGGACGTTGGTGTAGGTCTCTGTACGAGCCTGTGCGTTGACGCTGTAGTAGACATTGGTCAGGTTGTGGAGTATGTCGAAGCCGTCAAGCATAAATGTGAGTCCGCTTTTTTTGGCTGTCCAGCTCAGGCGTGCATTCCATACGAAATTGTCAGTGTTTAGAGCCGCGTCGGAATATCCGCGTCGGCTGTATACGTTGAAATCAGTGGATATGCCGAAATTTGCGGGTAAGGCTAAGCTGCCTCTTACACCGTAGTTGATGTCCCAAGCATTGAAGGGGTTAAAATTCTCTATCCCTGACTCATAACGGCTGAATGCTCCTGAGCCGAAAGCAATCACCTGACTGTTTCCGTGTCTATAGCCTAAGCTAAGACCTTCGTTCACACCATAGTTGTTGACGATATTCCGGTTCAACACGCCGGTCTCACCTACAAGGTCTACGCTTCTCCGATAGGTGAAGAACAGTTCATTCCTTAATGAAAAGTTGTTGCTCTTTCCGAACGACACATCCAATCCTTGCCCTCCTTGGAGATTAAAATTGCCGTTTATATTATACATGCTTCCGCTCCTCACGCCTGTCTCACGGTTGTAGGTATAGCCATAAGCAAGAGAGTTACGGTAAATGTTGGCGTTCACAAAGTAATTTTGCATGATAGGATGCTTGTTTGTGTTGCTCTTATAGAAATTTAAAGCGAGTCGGTTGGATTCGGAATCCTTGAGTCGGGGATTACCTGTGCGTATGTTCAGGGGGTCAAGATCATTACTGAAGTCTACCATATCCACAAGGTCGGGAGAGGATACTTGCCTGGAATATGAGAAATAGAGATTCCTGTTTCTCGAACCGTTCCACCGCACCTGTGCCGACATATTACCTAAGAAGAAACGGTCGCGTGGCAGATTGGCGTTGACATCGCCGCGCAGATAATGCAGGCGTTGATGACGGAAATTTAACGGTATGGATATTACTATATTCAGATTGGCGGGGGTATAGTTCCAGGTAAAATCCAGATTATATTGGTGGTTCTCGGTCACCATTCGGCTGTCGTAGCTGTTGGAGGCGTCTAAGGTAGCTTGGTATTCGGAAAGGGAGGGGAGCTGACCGAGGGGCAGATCGCCGTAAGTGCCGTCATAGAGTGTTTCGAGACGGTAAAGGTCGGATATGGCGTGGCGCTCTGTCCGTTCAAAGGTGTAATAGGTGTTGAGGTGCATACCACCCATAATAGCCACAATATATCCCACTGCTCCCGTAAAGTTGGAAGTGTAGTCGGGATGATTGCGGAAATAACGGTCGCTGTAGTCTGTGGGGATAGGGTCTTGACCGAAATTCAAGGAGAAACGCTGGAAGTGGTCGTAATGCTGACGGTTATATGTGCCCGACACAAGATAGGTGATGGCATCGGTAGCGTTAGGTAAGAGGAACTTGCCGTTTGACCATAGTTTGGTATTCAAAGTGTGTCCGCGACGTTTTGACTCATCCTTATTACGGTTTAATATGGAGGCTATGACATCCGCTCCGGCATTGGAATATACTGCGTTGAGAAAATCCCGGTCAACGTCACTCCATTCGCGATTGAACACCCCGGAGAGAAGGTGGGACATTTCATCGGTCTTGGTGTACTTCACACTCGGCGACACCAGCATATTCCACTTCTCTTTCTGGAATTTGGCAGCATGCTCTGAGGATATGGAGAATGACTTGATGCGGTATGTGTTGAAGGAATAGCCGTAGGTGTCGCCTCCGTTCAGGAAGTTGGTGGTGTATGTAGATGCGGTTGATTTAGTGTCGGTATATTGCATATGCACATCTCCCCAAAATTCCACATCTTTCTTCGGGATAGTCGCGTTATACTCAATTCCTCCGTCATGGTTTCTCATATCTCCACTCCGCATATTGCCGGGATTAAATCCCGTGTCTTCTCCCGGTTTGCGCTGGTCGCTCAGATTGTTGGTGTTGCCGTAGAGAGTGAGTCGTGCATGGTCGGTGTACCACATAGCGAACAGTCGCCCCAGATAACGTTCGGAAGAACCATATCCCGCTTCCGCATTCACCAGCCATCCCTGTGCGTATTCCTTTTTAAGACGCACATCCATAGTGAGCTTCTTCTCGCCGTAATCTTCACCCATTATCTTGTCCATATCGTCCTGACGGTCGTAGACAGCGATGTTCTTTACAGTGTATGCACCGAGATTGTCGAGCATAATCCTGTTGTCTCCTTTGAAGAAGTCTTTGCCGTTTAGCAGAAGACTCTCCACGAAACGTCCGTTGACGTATATCTGTCCGTCAGGCTTTAGCTCCACACCCGGCAGTTGACGTATGAGTGCATCAAGCATACTCCCTTCGGCAAGCACAAATGCGTCGGCATTATATACTAATGTGTCGCCCTTGTTGTAGAATTTCACCTTCGTTGCCGTCACTGTAAGCTCGCCGAGGGTAGTGGCTTTACGCTTCATATAAATATTCCTGAGGTCTATAAGATCCTTGCGGGCATTGATCGTCGTGGGGTCAATCACCGATCTCAAGGTATCGTAGTCTTCATCGGTAATTACCATAAGATATTTTCGGTTGCGCGGCAGATTCTTGAAGGAGAATTCTGAAGATGTGTATTCCTTCATATTACCCGAATAGGATGCGAACCATTTGGCAGTGGCTTCTGTCTCTGCGGCTACGGTGGAATCAGCAAGATTATACAGGGTAACTTTCGCACCGATTATGTCGGTGTCGAGTGCCTTATCCCTTACTCTACCTTTTATGTTTATATAGTCGATGGGAAATGCAGCAATGCAGATAAACATTGCCGACAATGTTAGAAGCAAACGTAAATAGAATTGTTTCATGGCGATAAAGTGAGTTAAAGATTATAAGTATTTGATTGTTAGGAATTTATTGATGGGGGGGGGAGGGTAGAACGAAAATTGCTTGGCTTATAGCCGGTTATCTTCTTGAATTGAGCCGAGAAATAGGCTGCCGACTTGA
>CAMWTL010000276.1 GCA_947177145.1 uncultured Porphyromonadaceae bacterium | reverse complement strand
TTCGATTAATTAGTTTTGTTGTTCGCTCAAGTATGATGTTGACTAATTAAAATTTTTCAAATTTTTGCACCGTCGAAAAACAATCTTTTCTACCTTAATATTTTTATGATGTCGTTACATTTTACCCTAAAACTTTCACTCCATCTGTAGCAAACTTAGAAATGTTAACCTAACTAAAAATTTATACTTAAACTAACCTATTAACTTTAATTCGCTTTTCAATTACACCGCAAAGTAAGCACATATCCTTCTGATACTTGTAACCCGCTTCTGCCAAAGCTGTACGTAGTCGCTTATAGACACATATCTGTCAAATCTAAATACACAATCCTATACTCAAAATAAGGATTTTTTACCTTACAATCCATGTGCCCAATCCTGCCAGCACTGTCTACATACACACCATAAAATACTCATAATCAATATATACTTCTATCTACACTCCCTCTCTACTTGCCTTATCTCAATACATTAGTTCCCAATCCTCCCTGAAGGGTTTGTCACAAGGTGAAACCATACCTAACCATATCTTCTCAGCTCATAAAGCTCTTGCTCAATCACAAAAAAAGGACTGACTCCAAAATCGAAATCAGTCCTAAAGCTCTCAAAAAAATATACAAAAAATACCTCTTCAATATCCTCAACGGAATGCTACTTCATCCGGAATCTCAGCTCTCCCCCCTTCATAATATCTGAATAAGAAATGAAGCTATTCTCAAGTTTCTTTCCGTTCAGATACGCAGATTCGATATAGGGATGCTCTGATCCATTACCCTCTGCAACGATTCGGAACACACCGCCCGGCACATCAATCTCCACCTCATCAAAAAGTGGGCTGCCAAACCAATAACGTCCAGACCCCGGCTCAACCTCATACAGTCCCATCGCCGAAAGCACATACCAAGCCGACATCTGACCCACATCTTCATTTCCGGAAAGACCGTCAGGCGCGGTGGTATACATAGTAGCCATAATCTCCCTTAGCCGGTCAGCGCCCTTATCTGGCTCACCAAGCATTGTGTAGAGATAGGCGGTATGATGACCCGGCTCATTTCCGTGGGCATACTGTCCGATAAAACCTGACACGTCCGGAGAAATGTCTGTCCCTTCAAGTCCAGCCTGAATAGTGAAGAGAGAATCGAGTTTGGCAATGAGTTTCTCTTTGGAGCCGAAGCAATCTTTCAGACCCTCCACATCGTGAGGCACAAGCCAGGTATATTGCCAGGCGTTTCCCTCGCAATAATCGTTTGCCCTGTGTGAGGCGTCCAATACATTGAACGGCTCACGCCAATTCCCCTTGCTGTCTTTGCCCCTCATAAAACCTGTGGAGGGGTCGAAATAGTTACGGTAAGAATGGCTGCGATTGGTAAAGTATTCATAGTTTGCAGTGTCTCCCATAGCTTTCGCAGCCAATGCCACTGCACCGTCGGCAAGAGCGTATTCCATGTCATAAGCCACCGACTCCTTCCACATATCAAATGGAATGTAGCCATATTTCTGCCTCAACCCATTACCGCGAATCGTATCCATAGCCGTCTTGAGCAATGCCTTGTATGCTCTGTCTCGATCCACACCCGGTATATTCTTCACTATGGCGTCTGCCATCACCGGAAGCGCAGGACTGCCGACCATACAATCGGTCTCGCATCCCCATAGATGCCATACCGGCAAACGTCCTTGCTCCTCACATATGTCGCTCATAGTGTTTATCATATCGGCATAGCGCTCAGGTTGCAATATGCTCAGAAGCGGCATCTCCGCTCTGTAAGTATCCCAAAGAGAGTATGTGGTATACTTCACTGAGCCGTCGCTTTCATGCACCTTACCGTCAGCACCGCGCCAATTGCCCGTTACGTCGCTGAACTCGGAAGGAGCGATTGCAGAGTGATAGAGTGCTGTGTAAAATATCTTCTTCTGCTCTTCGGTACCACCCTTTATCCTCACCTTCCCCAACTCATCATTCCAAAGAGTCTCAGCCATCTGTGCGGTAGCATCAAAATCCCAACCGGGCAACTCCTTCTCCATATTTGCCACTGCACCGTCTACCGACACAGCCGATAAAGCTACTTTCATCAATAGTGGCTCATCCGACGTGGTAGTGAAGTTGGCACGACCAAACAAGCCATCATCACCTTTAAGTTCAAAACTCTTGAAAGGCTGAGAAAACTCAGCTACAAAATATACCTTCTGGTCGGGTGCCCAGCCTTGCGAATGTCTCCAGCCCTGTATGCGTTTGTCACCCACCGCCTCCATATGTATATCATCCGGCGACTTCCACGTACCTCCGTCACGAAGATCGAACACCACGGCAGCCTCTTCCGAGTCAGGAAACTTATAGCGATGCATTCCTACCCTTGAAGTCGAGGTCATCTCCGCATCTATATTATAGCGTGTGAGAGGCACGGAATAATATCCCGGACGCACCACCTCCTTGGAGCGATCGGCATACGACCACAGACCGGAGCCGATAGAATCCACACTTCCCCTTGCATAGGTGAGGTCGTTGCCTACAACCGGCATAACAGTTATGTCAAGCAGATCACCGCATCCTGTACCTGACAAATGGGTATGGGAGAAACCTATCACAGTGGAATCCGACTGATGATAACCTGAACACCAGTCCCACCCCTCGGTGACACTGGTGGGTCCTACCTGAAGCATACCGAACGGCACACTCGCCCCCACGAACACGTGTCCGTGGCCACCGGATCCTATAAGCGGATCTACAAAGGATGAAAGTGATGACTCTGTATGGCTACTATGGCTACACGCGCCAAAAGCCAACGACATCACAACAGCCACATTCGGAATCACAACCGAAACAAAGCTAAATCTTTTTATCGTTTTCATAATCTACAATAAGGTTATTCATAATCTATAATAAGTTATCTGTCTATTTTAAGGTTATTCTCTACAGTCTCAGCCATCCATCGGAAGATCGCTTGTATATTATATAAGGCACCAACTGCCTACGGAAAAACTGCTTTCAATGACCACCTATTAATTTAGAATCTGAATACAAAATTAGCTATATCCCACGAAAAGGATGTGTTCTACAATGCCAAAAGTATCCTCATCAGCTCCAACCTTACAATTAATCC
>CAMWTL010000275.1 GCA_947177145.1 uncultured Porphyromonadaceae bacterium | reverse complement strand
AAGAGATTACGACATTAAGATATTTACATATGCGATTTGCGTTTGCTCCTTATTTATTACACTTCAAAGAGCCGGGTGGCACGTCACGCGGTGTGATGACTGAAAAACCTACTTTCCTTGTGAAAGTCTACGATGAGCACGACCCATCCCATTTCGGTATAGGCGAAGCTGCTGTGTTCCCCGGTCTGTCGCCGGAGGCAGATGGTAACTATGTCTGGAAACTTACAGAGGTGTTGGCTAACATAGCCATCGGAAAGGCTACCGACCTTACACGCCATTCCTCCATCCAGTTCGGTCTCGAACAAGCCCTCCTTGACTATGCCAACGATTGCGAGGGAATTTATTATCCCGGACCTTTCACATCGGGTGAGGAGTCGATAGAGATTAACGGTCTTGTGTGGATGGGTGATTTCGACAAGATGATTGAGCGTATCGAAGAGAAGATAGCCGCCGGGTTTAAGTGCATCAAACTAAAGATCGGTGCTATCGACTGGCAGAAGGAATTGGAGATGATTACCTTCATCCGTTCACGTTTCTCACCCGAGCAGTTGATGATAAGGGTAGATGCTAACGGTGGTTTCTCTATGGACAACGCCTTGCCTCGTCTAAAACAGCTTGCTGATTTGGGCGTACATTCAATCGAGCAGCCTATACCGGCAGGTAATCCGGAATTGATGGCGTTTCTTTGCCAAGTGTCGCCTCTTCCGATTGCTCTCGATGAGGAACTGATAGGAAAGGGCACCACGGAAGAAAAGCAACAGATGCTTGATGTGATAAAACCACAATATATTATCCTTAAACCGGCTCTGTGCGGCGGTTTCTCAGGTGGTGAAGAATGGATAGAACTTGCCGTGGAGAGAGGAATCGGCTGGTGGGTAACATCTGCCTTGGAGAGTAATGTCGGACTTAACGCCATTGCCCAATGGACGGCTGCTATACGTGCCAAAGGTCCGCAAGGCTTGGGTACGGGTGGTGTATTTACCGACAATTTCATTACTCCGATTACCCTCGAAGGAGATAAGTTAAAGTATAATCCTGCCGTAAAGTTTGATTATTCCCAGTTTGGTGATTTGAAATGGCATATGTAATGATGTCGGAAAATGCAATGACATTTGAGGAGTTTTTGGCAGAGTGGAGAGGGGAATCACCTGTGATCACGGTCAGGACTTCCGGCTCTACCGGCACTCCGAAAACTATAACATTAGATAAGGAGTTTGTGCGTGACAGCGGTCGGCGCACAAATTCCTTCTTTAACATCACTTCTGGAAGCAGGCTTCATTCCTGTGTGGGTGCTCAGTTCATAGGAGGAAAGATGATGGCGGTAAGAAGCGGGTTGGCAGGGTGCCGATTCACTTGGGAAATGCCTTCCAACACACCGTTATCGGGTGTAAGTCATGATGAGGTGATTGATCTTCTTGCCGTGGTGCCTTCTCAGATGCTGCATATTTTGGCACATCTTGAAGAGATGCCTACAATCAATGCTATTATAATAGGAGGTTCGGCTATTCATCCGCAACTCAGAGAAAGAATTATAGCAAGCGGGCTGAACGCTTACGAGACGTACGGTATGACCGAAACCGCTTCTCACATTGCTTTGCGGAAGATAAAGGAAGGTGAGGAGTGGTTTATGCCTTTGGATGGAATAAAAGTGAGTCTTGACGGTAGAGACTGTCTGGTGATTTGCTTCGATAGGGGGGAGAGGATTATTACGAATGACCTTGCCATAATCAACGGGGATGGTGGTTTTAAGATACTGGGTCGTTATGACAATGTTATCGTGACCGGGGGAAAGAAGGTGAATCCGGAAGATGTGGAGCGGCGAATAGCGTCGCTGATGGAAGGAAGCTTTATTATAACCTCACGTCCGGATGAAAAATGGGGAGAGAGGATAATTCTAAAGATAGAGAAAACTGTAAATGGGGAGAATGTTAAGGAGAGAAGAGAAATTGGCGACACCGGAAAGGATAAATTGGATTGTAAGGCAGAGTTACTGAAGTTGCTGAAAACTGTATTGGAGCCTCACGAAGTGCCGAAGGAGATAGAGTGGGTAGAGAGGCTTGAGCGCACTCCAAACGGAAAGTTGAAGCGTTGAATCTTTGGATAAATCAGAGTAAAGATTGGTAAAAATCGTACATAATTATAAAAAAAGAGGTTTTATTTTTATGTTACAGAAAAATGTTTTAAATTTGTGTTTTGAAACATAAAATTAGATTTTTTCACTTTTCCTTCTTCGTGGAGAACCCCGAAAGAGTTAGTCCGAAATCTTAATGATGAAACATAAGCAAGGGATTCGAGAGGGAGAGGGAGGGTGACTTCAACTGACCATAACCACTTTTTGGACTGGCATGATTAAGAAGAGTACTCTTGAACATATAATTAGCGAAGACCTCTCAGATTTATGGAATGCTCTATCGCCGGAAGACAAGCGCATTGTCACCGACAACTTTACCATTCTTCATTATAAGAAGGGGCAGATTATCTATGCTGAGCACGAGGAGCCGGAAAATTTATGGGTTCTTCTCAAAGGGAAAGTGAAGATGTATAAGAGCGGTGTCGGCGACCGTGTACAGATTCTGCGTCTGTATCGTCCGGTGCAGTATTTTGGCTATCGGGCATATTTCGCGAGGGAGAATTATGTATCTTCGTGTGCGGCATTTGAAACATCCATACTCGGATGCATATCTTTGAAGATAGTTGAGAAGCTGCTGCGCCGTAACAATGACTTGGCGATGTTTTTTATCCACGAGCTGTCGCGTAATTTGGGCGGTTCCGACACGAAGATTGTGAATCTCACGCAGAAGCATATACGTGGCCGTCTTGCCGAGGCACTTCTTCTTCTTGCCGACAATTACGGTTTGGAAGATGACGACGCTACATTGAAAATCTATATGAGCCGGGAAGATCTTGCCAATCTGTCGAATATGACCACCTCCAATGCTATCCGCACCCTCACCACTTTCATGTCGGAGAAGCTGATTTTGGTAGACGGACGTCGCATCAAGATCCTCAACGAGCCGATGCTCCGCAAAATCTCCAAATTCGGCTAAGAAATGTAATTGTGAATCATCTTATGCTATAGGGAGCCATATCATAGGAATGTGATATGGCTCTTTAATTTAATAGTTTGATAAG
>CAMWTL010000274.1 GCA_947177145.1 uncultured Porphyromonadaceae bacterium | reverse complement strand
GAGAGCCGGTCTGTACGGAGGATCAGGCAGATGATATATACTACCGTCGCCTGCAGGGCGATAAAGATAGAGGATGAGATAGGAGTGGTGTATGTAAGTCCTATCAAAAGGGTATACATGTACCCGAACACTGCTATAATGCCCGTCAGCAGGAGCAAAAGACGGTCGCGCATCGTCACCTGTTCCGTCTTGTCAGGGCGGACCCAACCAAGAATCCAGAAGAAGAGGGATCCGAATCCAAGACGAAGCACCACTCCTGTGAACGCATTCATCCAAGTAGGAAGCAGATATTTAAGTGCATTCTCATTAAGACCGGAGAAAGTCTTTGCAATAAACATTGAGACATTTCCGACCATACGTCCTCGTTTATCTACCTTTAGGGTGTCTTCTCCCGTGCTTGCCTCATTATTAGGACCAATGGATTTTGTTTGTTCGGTATTCATCATCAATACGGTTTTATGGTATTAACACAGCATACGGGTTTAGGTTTATTTCGCCATCGCACTGATTTTGCTGACGAAGTCGGTCTTGGCTTTGGTATAAGCGTCGCGATTGTGCTTGAACTTCGGGAGGAGACTGAGCTTCAAGTGTTCGTATGCTTTGGCTATGTCCGGGTGTGCATTGAGATAGTCGCGGAAATAGATTTCGTCGTTATCTCCTGTGGGGTGGAAATGTATGTGAAACACCCGCTCGGCATATCCTTCAGGAGTGTATCCTTTGTTGAAGCTCATTCGTTCGTCGGATACTGACATACAAATGTATCCGGCGGATTCCATTATTGTTCTTATATTATACTTATCTGTCTCAACTGGAATCTCGACAAGGATATCTACTGTAGGTTTTGCCATAATACAAGGTATGGCGGTGCTTCCGATATGACTGATCCTTATGTCGAAATCGGATAATATGGCAGATAGTGTTGTCATTTCCTCTTCAGCCCAGGCAGCCCAATGAGGATTATGCGGAGTGAGAACTATGGGAAAGAGTTCCCATAGTTCTTCAAGAGTCATATCTTTAAGGTCTTTCGCCATTAAGATTTAAGTTCCATCAGTTCGCCGGTGTATGTGTCCATCACAAAGCCCTGCACGTTGACACCTGTCGGCGGCATGAGAGGATGGTTGGCGATAAGGTCCACGGTTTCCTTTACGGCCTCATCGGTGTCGTCGAAACCATGAAGCCACTCCTTGAGGTTGATGCCGCAATGCTTCATGAGCGTTATATGCTCCTCGCTTACTCCCCGCTCCTTCATAAGATGGAGCATCTCATCTGCGTTCATGCCCTGCACGCCGCATCCGGTGTGTCCGATCACCATAATTTCATTGACACCCAATTCGTAGATAGCCACGAGAATGGATCGCATCGTGGAGTCAAATGGATTGGTGATTGTGGCGCCGGCGTTCTTGATTATTTTCACATCGCCGTTGCGGAGTCCGAGTGCAGCCGGAAGCAGCTCTACGAGACGGGTATCCATGCATGTCACGATAGCTATTTTCTTATCCGGATATTTGCTTGTGGCAAAACGCTCATACCCTTTTTCTTCTACAAACTTTCGGTTGAATTCTTTGAGTTCCTGTATCATGATATTCGTTTTGGTGAGTTAATGACAACTTCAAACGCAAATATACATAAAAATTATGAAATCAAGGATGGTTATACCAAAAATTTTTATTAATTTTGAGGGAAGAATGCTTGGGGAGCGTATAAATCTTTATTGAAGAGAATGTGATGACTAAGACGAGAATAGTACTTGGGTTGATGATGTGTGTATGGGGAGCATGTTTGGCGAAGGCTGGAAATGAAATTGAATCTTCCGGCAAAAGAGTGGCGGCACATAATCCCGACATCGCTTACATGGGACGCATCCATTGGAATGAAAACGGAGAGGGAGCTTTCAATTATCCCGGCACTACGGCCATTTTGCGCTTCAAAGGCACAGGGATAGGCATGGAAACTACACCAGGAAGCGGGAAGTTTGTGGTGGAAATGGATGATAGTGCACCCAAAACAGTAGTTTTTAGCCCGACAGATTCACTCCTTGTGTTGGCTGATAATCTTAATGACACAGTCCACAACGTTAGGATTACGTATGCAATAGAAGGATTTGAATTCAATCCTCGTTTCCGGGCATTCCATATTAATGGCGACCTTCTTCCCTCAGCACCAAAGCCTGAATTGAAGATAGAATTTATAGGTAATTCCATCACGTGCGGTTATGGGATAGAGGATGATAATCCAAACAATGGTTTTTCTTACGACACAGAGAATCATACCATGACCTATGCCCACAAGGCAGCACGTGCCCTGAATGCCGATGTCAACATCGTTGCCCGATCAGGGATTGGAATTTATCGTAACTATGGAGGTCCGAAGGAGGGAGATGCGAAAACAATGCCCCTTGAATATGATTATACACAACTCTATGATTATGATAATAAGTGGGACCATTCGCAGTTCCATCCCGATGTAATCTGCATAAACTTAGGCACCAACGACACTTCGGAAGACAACTACGACATTGCCCTCTACGAGAAACATTACCGTGATTTCCTCGCACATCTGCGTACACTTCATCCTGATGCTAAGATTGTCTTGTTGACAGGGGCTATGCTTCAGGGACAAGCGTTGGCAGACGTGAAGACTGTCTTGGATAGGCTGGCATCGGAAGATGATATGATATATCGGTTTGATATGTCGCCTCAAACCGGGGAACTTGGCTATGGAGCAGATTGGCATCCTTCAGCTCGACAGGCTGAGAAGATGGCAGACGAACTTATTCCCTATCTTCGCAATATGATTCAGTAAGTTGCGGTTGATATCATATCATTTCATTGCAGTTTAGAAATCCCATTAATTGACTACGTTGGTCGGTGTCCCCTCGATGAAGTTAGCAACGTTTGCCACGGCTATGTCCATCAGGCGTTGGCGAGCCTCTAAGGTCGCCCAACCGAGGTGTGGAGTGGTATAGCAATTGCGGGCATAAAGCAGCGGATTGTCGATTGTCGGGGGTTCACAAGAAAGGACATCCACTCCGGCTCCACGTAGAGCCCCGCTGTTGAGAGCTTCGGCGAGTGCGGTTTCATCTACGAGTGGTCCGCGACCTGTATTTATCAATATCGCTGAGGGTTTCATCTTTGCCAATGTAGAGGC
>CAMWTL010000273.1 GCA_947177145.1 uncultured Porphyromonadaceae bacterium | reverse complement strand
TCTGCCAGGTTTGTCGTCAGGTGAAACAATAGCATTATTAACCAAAACCAACAAAACAATGGAAAAAAAGGAAAATGTTCAACTCTCAATTGAAGAGCTAAATGAAATAATGCAGCAGCTTATAGCTGATGAAAACGCCGAAAACCGCGATGTTGAACTCGTATGTGGAATGGCACTTCTCGCTGAAGGCTACGCCGACCGTAAAGAGTATGACAACGTAAGGGAACAGGCACAGACTGCTCTTGAAGTCATCGACAGTTTCAACGCTCCCGAAGACTTGAAATTACAAGCACTCAAACGTATAATCAAAGCCGTCGAGCCGACCCCCTTCCATCATCTGCTCCGCGACTTGCTTGCAGCCTATGTCCTTAAGGCTAACCATGCTGGTCTAAACACCTCCCAATACCGCAAAGAAGCTGAAAAGGTAGTAAAGCTTGACATCCTGCTCGAACCGGATACCTTCAAAGAAGAGAATCCCGAACTTGACAATATACTTGCCACAATGTTTACCTCTGCTGAAATAATTGATATGATCCATTCTCCCTACATAGGCTTTTTGGCAGTCGACAGAGTAGAATATACCTGGGAATGGGAATCAATAGCCTTGGAAGTAGATAAACGTGTCGAGGAGATTCTAAAAGACGTGCCGAAAGGAATGGGCTTCTGCTTCCACTACTGGTCGGCAAAAGAAGACCTCCTAAAAAAGGAATACGGAATCCAATGGCACTCCCCTGCCGTAATGAATCCCCGCGTCATGTTCGATTAATCCCTCCCCAAATATCCTCATTCCACCTGTCATAAACTCTAAACCCTAAACCACCCAATGGATAATCAGACTTTAAAAGTCTTAATCGACAAAATTGTCAGCGACGACTCTCTTTCAATCGATGAGCGTATCGAGAAAGTGCTTGAACTCTACCAAGAAGGGCACATCAACCACCAGCAAGGAGAGTCAGAGGATGAGATACAAGACCGAGAACAACAGTCTACTGACAAAATATGTGAGAAGGAAGAACATGCTGACGAGCTGAACCCGGAACAGGAAATCATTATATTCAAAAGCCTGATTGAACTCATCCGGCAGAGCGACACCCCTTCTGACTACTACAATGAATTGCTACAGCTCTACTCCTACCTCGCCGCCGCATATTCCGATATGAGGCAGTATCGCCCGATAGAAGATATCGCTGACGATGTGCTTGACCTTATGCGCCACAATGAACTGTCGTGGGATATTATGGAGGAACCGGTAGCTGAGATTATGGACGTTTTGGACGACACAGTTTACAACCATGACCTCTACGAGATGCTTATCCTCTACCTCAACGCTGCAAACAACGCCGGTGAGCTAAACGAAAGCATGAAGGGTTGGATACGTAAGATGCTCAAACTCCGAATTCTTCTTGAAGACGGTCGGTGGTGTGACTATCTCCTTAAAACCGACTTGAAATCGGCAATAGTCAAGCTGATGACGTCCGAAGAATTGCTAAAGATAATCCTCTCGCCTGAGATAAGCGGTCGTAAGAAAGATCCCATAGAATATACCACCAAATGGGAAGACATTTATTATGATGTTGAGGATGAACTCGACAGACGTTTTGCAAATGCACCGAAAGGCAGAGGCTTCTGTTTCCACTACTGGAACGCCAAGAAAGAGCTGCTTAAAGATAAGTACGATATAGATTGGCGTTCACCTTCACAAATGAATCCACGTATAAAATTTGATTGATTATGACACTTTCAGATAAATTTCACGAACTCTTCTCCGAGTATGAGAAAGACCCGGAAATCAGCAAAGATATTTACAAACTTATCTCAGAGGCTCCGGAAAGCCCGGAACGCAGCGGTCTTCTGGCACTCCTGTATCACGAAGGCATCGGTGTGCCCGTAGATCTCGACAAGAGCTTTGAATATGCCGAACAATCTGCGACAGAAGGAGGCGATGGACTTGGCTATTTCCTCTTAGGTTATATGTGTGATAATGCCGAGACACCCGATCAAGCCGAAGGGGGTCCTCGCCAGAAATACGACCACTACGACGCCGAGCACTTTTACGAGCTATCCTCAAAATTCGATAGCCGATGGCGAGACGAAGCTATAATGTGGCTCGGAGATTACTATATGGATATGGCTCAGGGTGGCGATCCGGAAGTGGCAGTAGAATATTATGAGAGCATAGCCGATCATAATGCCGACGCAGCGGGATGCCTGAGCGATTACTATTGGAATCTGGTGATGCCGGAATATTTTGAAGATGAGGAATGGACATCCCAACTTTTTAAATGGACTTCCAAAGCCGTTGAACTTGATCCGGAGGAATATTCTCACCGTATGGGCTGGATATATGCCGATGGATTAGGTTGTGAAAAGTCATATGAAAAAGCGAAGCACTACTTTGAAGCGGCTTACAACCTTGGCGACTGGCGCGGAGCTCAAGCACTTGCCACTTTGCTTGAAGAATACATTGAAGAGCACCCCGACCTCAGCGAAGAAGAAAGACGCGAAATCTCCGACAAAATAAACCTCTGGAAAGAGCGCGAAAAAGAGATGTACGAGCAAAGCCTCACAGAAGACGACGAGGAATACGATGCCTCAATAGAAGAAGACTAAACTATCTGCCTTCTCCTCCTTCTCCATCCCCCTTCCTCCCCCTCCTTCTCCATGCTCTCTTCAAAGCAGCAAAAAGTTTGACTTCGGGTGCAGCAGGTTTGTCGCAAGGTGAAAAAGTTTGTCTCTGGGTGAGGTGTCATCTTTATATAGGCAATCTCCGAATCGCCTCCTAAAGCACTTGGTGTAAACTGAAAGAGAGAGTATTTCCCCGTTAAGAAATACTCTCTCTTTCTATATAGATATTACAGAATAACGATAGCCACAGAATCTATTGATATGCGTAGTCGTTATTTTATACCAAATGGATCCACTGGTCGCGATCTCCGGGAAGCAGATCGATTACCGGTATCTCAATCATTGTATAGCAACCGGGTTGCTGACGCATAGCAGCACGTGCAGCACATACAAGCACCTGTCCCGTAAGAGCAGGATTGTTTATCTTCATATCAAACTCAAAGAGCTGATTCTGGGTCTTGCCGCTCACGCCCTTACGCACGAGGTTGACACCGTGACCCATATCTTTGAGCGCATCTACGCTAT
>CAMWTL010000272.1 GCA_947177145.1 uncultured Porphyromonadaceae bacterium | reverse complement strand
AGATCAATAATATGGCTTCTTCGGATGTGATAAAGGTAGGTCAGGTGCTCAAACTCAAATAATCCTTCTCCACTCAACCTCAAACCCTCTACTCCTCCTTCCAATCCCACTAAAAGATCATCTTAACTGAATTTATCTTAATCCTATAAATGACGCCTCCCGCAAAGCTATTTTGCGGGAGGCGTCATTTATAGGATTAATGCAGTTTCCAATAATTTAAAACTACTTGCTCATTTGATTTATGATGTGTACGGCAGTTACGCCATACAAGGCTGCCGTTTCCGTGCGTAGCCTGCTATTGCCAAATGTGACGGGGATGAAACCGTTTGCCACCGCAAGCTCCACCTCCTCGGGCGAGAAGTCACCCTCCGGACCGATCATTATCACTACCGGTGTGTCAGGCTTACATTCCTTCACAAATTCACGGCGCGGATATGCAGCGTCGCAATAGCCGAAGAACAACTGTGACCCGGTGCCATTACAGGTCTTAACGAAATCCTTGAAATCGGTCATCTCCTCTACTATAGGCAACACCCCTTTCAGACTCTGTTTCATAGCGGAGATCATAACCTTTTCCAGACGCTCCCTCTTCATAACTTTGCGTTCACTGTGTCTGCATTTCAGAAGCACAACACGGTCTATGCCTATCTCAACTGCCTTCTCAAGCATCCATTCCATCCTGTCGGCTAACTTCGTAGGCGCCACGGCAAGAGTGATGGATGCGCCCCAATGGTTGGGGGCATCCATCTTCTCAACAATTTCCAATGCAGTATGCTTGGGATGAGCCTCCACAATCCTGCAACGGAATCTGTGGCCCTTCCCATCTACCACTGCCACCTCATCTCCCTCCTTCATACGGAGCACCCGGCAGCAATGTGCCGAATCCGACTCCGGGAGCAGTCCGGTAGATTCTATATCAGGAGCATAAAACTCTATCATTTCTTATACTGTGGATCAGGTGTGACAAAACCGGATGAGCCTTGTCCCATCTCCTCTGCACGCTGAGGATGCAGATTCGGATTGGCATGGCGATCCTTAAAGATTAAGGCGAAAAGCACACCCACCACAAGGGCATAGCCCGCAAAGCAATACCAGGAGATTCGCCAGCCCTCCATCTGAGCTTCCGGAGTGACCTGCGAGAACACCAATTTATTTACCACTGCCTGGGCACAGAGTGTACCAACCGACGCGCCGATACCGTTGGTCATAATCATAAAAAGACCCTGGGCGCTGCTTCGTATCTCGGGACGTGTCTGCTGATCCACATAAAGTGAACCCGAAACATTGAAGAAGTCAAACGCGATACCGTAAACTATCATAGAGAGAATGAACAGCCAAACGCCGCTGCCCGGATTGCCGAGACCGAAGAAAGCAAATCGGAACACCCATGCAAACATAGCCATAAGCATCACACCCTTTATGCCATAACGTTTCAGACACATCGGAATCAGCAATATGCAGAGCGTCTCACTTATCTGCGAGAGTGAGATTAGGAGGTTGGCATTCTTGGTGAAGAAATTGTCAGCGTAGGCAGCCACGTTGCTGAAGCTGGTGATGAATACGTTGCCGTAACTGTTGGTAATCTGCAATGAGACGCCCAAAAGCATACTGAAGATGAAGAATATCGCCATCTTACGGGTTTTGAAAAGCACAAACGCATCAAGACCCAGAGATTCGGCAAGCGACTTCGACTGTCCCTTGTTGACGGGACAATTGGGCATAATCAGTGAATACAAAGCCAAGATCAAGCCAAAAGAGGCAGAGGTGAAGAGCTGGGCATATGTAGACTGGAAACCGGTGAAGTTCACAAACAGCATAGCGCATATAAAACCTACGGTGCCGAATACCCTTATAGGAGGGAAATGCCTTACCGTGTCAAGTCCGGCTCTCGACAACGCTGAGTAGGCTACGGAGTTTGCCAAACTGATTGTAGGCATATAAAAAGCCACAGAGCAAGTGTAGAGGGTAAACAACGGACCAAAATGAACTTCAGCTCCGGCTCCGGCGCAATACCATCCCGCAGCTATCATAAAGCACGCGGCTATAAGCTGACAGAGCGACAACATCTTTTGTGCCGGAATCCAACGGTCGGCAACAATACCGATCACTCCGGGCATTATAAGCGACACAAAGCCCTGGACGGTATAAAACCATCCTATCTGCTCACTGAGACCGACGGTCGATAAATAATTACCCAATGATATCAGGTAAGAACCCCACACTGCGAACTCAAGGAAATTGAGAATCGACAGTTTCGTTTTCAATAAGGTTTGCGAATTCATCTTTTAGAAATTTTAAGGTTATGCAAAGTTAATAAAATTTCCTCGGTGAATCCCTCTTTTCAGTTCATTTTATTGTGTAGTCAAGAAAATCACGACGCGACTTTATCCTTACACACGCGCTGTCGCAATCGGCAAGACCCTCCTTTACGAGAAGGTTTTTCCATTCAGCCACGGTTGCCTCACTGCAATTGCAATAATCGGCAAAGGCAGCGTTATCACCCCGAATCACTATTTCCCCGGCTGCCGGCTCCGTCATAAAACTCACAAGCAGGCATACCCGACTCATAATATCGCCATGGCAATACTTCACAGCTGAATCCACAGGCCGCTGCGCCCGCAATGACAGATAATTGAAGAAATTAAGCATATAAATGCTATCAGAATGGAGCAGATTGACATATTGGGGCTTGCTGAATTCCATGATACTTGTGCGGGTCTTTGCCACTGCCCTATAAGGATAGCCCGTAGCCAAACCGAAAAGACGGTCGGCTCCAAGCACTTTGCCAAAGCCGGAGCGCTCCTCTACGGTTATGCCCACCCCCTCTAAGGGATGGACGAGACTGATGTCTCCCGAAATCACGAACCTTACCATATTTACAGGCTCTCCCATCTCTGCGAGCACCTCCCCCACCTCATAGTTCTTGAAATCTATGTGGGTCTTCTCCAAGAAGAGAGAAACCTGATCTTTGCTTACTCCTTTAAAGAGCGGCAGATCCATGATCATTTCATACATTGAGTTCATAATGACTGATTTTTGCGCTTAGCCTTAAGAGAACTGTATAGTTAAAAAGCACGAAAGATAGCGGTATCTTTCGTGCTTTTGTAGCGGGATCGAGAATTGAACTCGAGACCTCCGGGTTATGAATCCGACGC
>CAMWTL010000271.1 GCA_947177145.1 uncultured Porphyromonadaceae bacterium | reverse complement strand
CGATCCTGCTCCATTGAGATACGGGTGTTGCGTAGGATGTTCTGCTTCTCGGCAAGTTCCGCCTCAGCGTTGAGTATCTGCAAATCGAGGTTACTGTTGCTCAGACGCACAATCACATCTCCTTTGCGCACCTGCGCACCCTCCTCTACGACCTTTTCCATAACTATACCCCCCTCTTCCGGACTGATCTGTACGGTGCTTATCGGCTCCACCCTGCCGTCTACTCTCACATAATCATCAAATTTCTGAGATTTTACCTCTGCTATGGAGAGCCCGGTCTTCTCGACCTTGTAAGTGGAAGCTATGTCACTTGTGGCAAGCCATATGATCAATCCCACAATCAATATGCCGCATCCGATGAAAACCCAATATTTAGGCTTTATCCCCTTTATCCCTTTGGGCTTTTCTATTTTCACATCCATAATCGGTTCCCTTTATAATATTCTACGAGTTTGTATTTCAGTATATAAAGCATTTGCTTCTGCAAAAGTTCCACTCTCGACGCATAATACGTATTGGCAGAGAGTTGAAGGTCAATGAGTGAGAGAAGCCCCTCCTCATATTTACGGCTATTCAGTCGGTAAGCCTCCGCGTCGGCATCCGTCTTGGCTTTTAGCGAACTTATCTCGACGGCATATCCGTCACGGTCTGTTACCGCTGAAAGAATCTCGTCGTGAAGCCTCCGCTGCTCCTCATTCAGTGTTTCCTTCGCCTGTTCATATGCATATTTGGCGCGGTTCTTTCCGGATACCCTTCTAAGATTTGAAAAGATAGGTATTGACAAGGTTGCCGCCACGTATTCGCCACGATTATTTCTGAACTGTTCGCCGAAAGAGGGAGCTGCGTATCCTCCACCGAGAGTCTTGTAATAGGAGGTGGAAATTCCAGCATTGAGACTTATAGTCGGCATCATATTTCCCTTGGCTATATTGTAGGCGTATTTACTTGAATTCACTTCTAAGCGTGCATTTATAGCCTTGGGATTGGTGACAAGTGCCATAGAATACACCCCTTCTACGTCTTCTTTACAGTTTGCAGGTAGCGTCGGCATATAAACCGTATCTATTGACAACGGTTCCCCTATAGGGATGTTCATAGCAGAACGCAGTGTCAGCATAGCCTGAGAAAACAAATTCTGATTATGAACGAGAACATATTTGTCGTTTGCCACGGTTGCCTCTGCCTGAACTACGTCAGGCACCCCCTTTATCCCTAACTCCTCCTGAGTCTTTGTCAGCCTCAGCATCCCTTCACTCTGCTGAAGTTTATCTTTCGCAATCTTGATGGAATTCTGATAATAGAAAGCATCTGCATACGCCATCATAGCGGCAATGGCACTGTCGTCTCGTTTCATCTCCAAGGCATTGAGCTGACGCTCCCTTTCGCTTCGGGCGTGACGGTAACGGTTGAGCGTCTGTCCTCCGTCAAAAAGCATAATCGAGGCATAGATACCATAACCGTTATTGAAGGTGGTGACATCGTTATATGTATTGGTCTCGGGGTCGATGTTGCGACCCCAGCTGAACTGACCTCCTACCTGAGCTGACAATGACGGAAAGAAGTCAGCCAAAGCCTCATTACGGTCAGCCGTAGCCGAAGCCACGTCCCATTGTGCCTTCACCACAGAGGAAGCGTGTTCAGCAGCGTAAGCCATACATCGTTCCATAGTCCAGAGTGTGATGCTATCAGGCTGTAAACTTACCGACTCAGTTTGCACGTTCATCTGAGCCGTTGCCGTCAAGGCTGTTGCGATTGATATTATTGTAATTAATTTTTTCATAATGCCCTATAAGCTTTCAAGAAGCGTGCCAAAAACATATTCAGCTATATTAAAGAGAGTTACATCGGGGGAGATACCTTAGGGTGTCAAAAAATCATACAATTACAAGTCAAATAATTTTACAATTATGGTGAATGTCGGACTGATTCATCGCAAATGTCCTCTAATCGTTGATTTCTTCTAAAAGAAAAGGCTTTTTATCCTGTCGATGTAAAAATCTCAGATTTTTTATCTACATTTGCGAGAGAATCAAAAATTGTTGAGGATGACTGAGATAAAATACCCTGTCGGCATACAGACGTTTTCTGAGATAATCACTGAAAATTATCTTTACGTAGATAAGACTGCTCTTATATATAATCTTGTAAGTCAGTCTAAATATGTCTTTCTGAGTCGTCCGCGGCGCTTCGGGAAGAGCTTGCTTGTCTCCACCCTTGAAGCTTATTTTAAAGGACAGAAGGAACTATTCCAAAATCTCGCCATCTCACAGCTCGAATCAGCGTGGACGGAATACCTAGTATTCCGTTTCGACCTCAGCGGAGAGCATTTCAATCATCCGGATATCCTCAACGAACACCTGAACGGTCTACTCGACGATGTAGAAGACCTCTACAATCTTGATCCGACAACGGGCTCTGTATCACGTCGCTTCAAGCTTCTCCTTAGGAAAGCTTATGAGAAATTCGGTCAGCGCGTCGTTATCCTTATCGACGAATATGATAAGCCACTACTCGACTGTCTCCACGACGATTCCGTACACGAAAGTATGCGGAATCAATTGGCAGCCTTCTATTCTGTGATGAAGGCTTCTGACCAGTATATCAAATTTGTGATGATCACAGGGGTGTCAAGGTTCAGCAGAGTTTCTATATTCAGTGCCCTAAACAACCTTGACGACATCTCAATGCTACCGGAATATAATGACATATGCGGTATCAGTGAGACAGAATTCCACAGATATTTTCCGGAATCTGTCGAGTTATTCGCTGATAAACATCAACTCTCGACAGAGAAGGTGTGGGCTACATTCAAGCGTGAATACGACGGCTATCGGTTTGCCCGTGAAGGGGAGTTTATCTATAACCCCTACAGTATGCTCAAGGCTTTCCGCTTCAAAGAACTGGGTCACTATTGGTTTGTGTCCGGTTCTGCTTCGTTCCTCGTGAACCTTGTGAAGCGACATCGCTTTTTGTTGGGAGACCTTGAGGGTGCCAAAAGGAAAGCCAGCGACCTCAATGACATCTCCACTATCGGAAATGACTTCGTACCCCTGCTCTATCAAGCCGGCTACCTAACCTTTAAAGCTTATGATCCTGATAGCAAAGAGTACACTCTCGGCTTCCCCAATTACGAAGTGTCTGAAGGCTTCTGGGAGTCCCTTGCCAAA
>CAMWTL010000270.1 GCA_947177145.1 uncultured Porphyromonadaceae bacterium | reverse complement strand
CTGATACCCTCACCCGTGTCGGCAACGCTCAGGGTGAGTTTGCTGTCATTCACCTTATAAGATATAGTGATTGAGCCGTTGTCTCGAGTATATTTGAATGCATTGGATACCAGATTGAAAAATACCCTCTCCATTTTCTCCACATCCACAGCCATATTGATCGGCGCATCACCGGAAGGCGCATCGAGGCGCAGCTTTATGTCACGTTTGCGTGCCAACTGAATAAATGATTCTGTCCAATCATCTATGGTCTTACGGAACTCTATCTCGGTGAGATGCAGATCGAGCTTGCCGTTCTCATATTTACGGAAGTCGAGTATTTGGTTTATAAGTCGTTGAAGAATCCTCACATTCTTGTCGGCTATCTTCATAAGCGTATGCTGCGACTCCGTGAGATTCTTTGCACCGGCAAGCTGTGCCACAGGTTCGGCTATCAGCGTGAGGGGAGTGCGGAGATCGTGGGATACGTTAGTGAAAAACATTAGCTTCGACTGCGTAGCTTCCTCAAGTTTCTGGTTAAGCTCCTTCTGCTTGTCACGCTCCTCCTCAAGAAGTCGGTTCTGCTCAAGCAGCTGATCCTGATGGCGACGATTCTGCCAGAATGAGCGTAAGATAAGGAAAAGCACACCGAAAAGAAGTAACAAAATAGCTATACAGGCATAGAATAGGTAAGTCTGCGAAGCGTGCTGTGCCCAATATTCATCAATCTGCCCTTTGAGTTTTACCATCTTATCAGTCTCTGCCGTAAGTGTCTCGTTCTGAAGCAAGAGAATATCGGCATTAGTGCTGTCTACAGCCGAGGATAAGGGCAAGCGCACCTCCTTGTCATAAGGTTTCCCCTCAAGAATCTGTAGCGCGAGCTGGATAAGCCGATGCCCCTCCGTAGGATAAAGGAATGTAGCATCTATAACACCGTTTGCCACTGCCTGGATGCCGATAGTGGGAGCTGCGTCTATACCTATTATCTTCACCTTATCAAGTCCCATTTCACGCGCCACATTAGACGCGCCGATTGCCATACGGTCATTGTGGGCAAAGATTACATCTACATCCTTATATATTTTAAGGAGTGAATCAGCCACTTTCTCAGCATTCTCCTGTCTCCAGTCAGCAGCCACACTCGCCAACACAGTGCCACCGTTAACTACATAATCGGAGGTGAAACCCTCATGACGTCCGTCGGCAGGTGTTGAGCCGCGCAGACCGTAAAGTTCAAGTGCCTTGGCATGGTCGCCCACAAGATGCCGTGCATAACGGGAGGCAGCCCTGCCAAGTCCTACATCATCCACACCTATACGCGCTGTATAGGTATCGCCGTAGATGCTGCGGTCGAATATGATGACGGGAATTCCTTTCTCATATACCTCTTTTATCTTAGGTGTCAAGGCAGCTGCTTCGTTAGGCGACACGATAATCATGTCGAAACCGTTTTCGACAAAATAATCAATGTCGGCTATCTGCTTCCGGCTGTTGTCGTCGGCGGAGCGTATCTCCACTGCCACATTTTCGTGAAGCAGAGTCTCACGGTTTATCTCGTCGTTCATCTTCTCGCGCCAGTCGTCGGCACTGCATTGCGAGACTCCAATCTTATAAATCTTCTCATTCCCGCATCCCGGGACCATAACCAGCATTGCAAGCAATATAAGAGATAGAAATAGTTGTTTCATGGCGTTGCATTTATAATTCTACTTGCAAATTTAATGCTTTTCTATTAAAATACGTGCTATATGTATGAAAAAATCTTCTTCACAACATTTCTTACATAAGATGCACGGTTTTTATTAACTCGATTTTGATTAATTATAGTAGTTTTGCACTGTCAAAACACATAGACGCCACGGCAACCGCGATAAGTAGAAGCCGGAGGAATCGAAAAGGTAAAAAAGATATTTTAAGGTCAAAAAAATTTAGGAATCTAATCTCACACCAATGAAAAAAATAGCAAGCAAACTGACCACTCTTCTCATGGCAGGCACCACACTGATGGGCACCGCTACAGCACAGGCGGGTGACGGTGTTAAGGTAGAACACCTTGGCGTAAACAACACTCTCGTCCGCGTCACCGGCGACAAGGATCTTATCATACTTCCTATTCAGGAAAGTATTGAGGATGCCAAGATCGACGTACTTGTCGATGGAAAAGTAGCCGAGACTTTCTATGCACGTCTCGCACAGTCAAAGACCGACTTCACAGTGCCCTATGACCTCTCAAAATATAAAGGTCACAATGTTATCCTCAACATCATCGCAAACCACGGACGTCAGAATATGCGCGAGGCAAAGGATGCCATCTGCTGGCAGACAATTACACTCGCCGACAGCTTCGACACTACCAACACCGAAACCCAATACCGCCCCTACTACCATCAGAGTCCCGAATACGGCTGGATGAACGACCCCAACGGTATGGTATACGTAGACGGTGTATGGCATCTCTTCTACCAGTGGAATCCCTACGGCTCAAAATGGCAAAACATGACCTGGGGACACGCTACTTCTACTGACCTTATCAACTGGAATCATCACGGAGCAGCTATCGTGCCTGACGGACTCGGCTCAATCTTTAGCGGCAGCTGCGTACTCGACCGCAACAATACCGCCGGATTCGGTAAAGATGCTGTGATTGCCCTCTACACCTCCGCAGCCGCAAGCCAAATCCAGAGCCTTGCCTACAGCAACGACAATGGTATGACTTTCACTCCCTATGCAGGCAATCCTATCCTCACTCTTGAAAGCGAGGCACGTGATCCGAATATGTTCTGGAATGATAAGACCAACGAATGGAACCTTATCCTTGCTCACGCTCTCGACTATGAAATGCTGCTCTTCACCTCTCCAAATCTTAAGGACTGGACTCTTCAGAGCGCATTCGGAAAGGGTCTCGGCTGTCAGGACGGCGTATGGGAGTGCCCTGACCTCTTCGAACTTTCAGTTGACGGCACCGATAAGAAGAAATGGGTAGTGCTCTGCAACATCAATCCCGGCGGACCTTTCGGCGGCAGCGCGACTCAGTATTTCGTAGGTGACTTCGACGGCAAGAAATTCGTAGCCGACACAGACGCATCAGGCAAAGTGCCTACCAAATGGATGGACTTCGGTAAAGACCACTATGCTACTGTAAGCTGGAGCGACGCTCCCGACCACCGCCGCACTGTGATTGGCTGGATG
>CAMWTL010000269.1 GCA_947177145.1 uncultured Porphyromonadaceae bacterium | reverse complement strand
TTGACACCTCCGCTGCACTGTCTATTCGGTTGTTCTCCGCGTTGGCAAGATTATAAATTACTCTCATCCATTGATTAAGACCATCATTGACCCCATATTTAAGGATATACCCCAAATAGGCATAGAGCAGCACACGCTCATTGTAGTTCAGCTCTCTGGGAGTAAAGAGTATCTTCTTCATTATCTCCCCTAAAGAGAAGCAATGACGGAACTTAATATCCAACTTGTTTTCAGGTCTTCCGTTATCCGCAGACAGTATATCGAACACATCTGTAAGATATACAGATGAGGGCAAAGACAAGGCACCACCCTCACGCAGCGAAATGAACGAAAACGGTTGGGCGCCATTTTGATTAGCCAACAGGACAAACGTCTTATCATTCTCCCCTTTCACAAGGGGATGTGTTTCGAGATAATTGAGCGACAAGAGGCTCCTTATCAGATTAGCCATACGTCCATCGCACTGCTGACCCAAATCCGCAGAGCCTGATTGCTCCTCATTACGATATGCCCAAACCATATTGGTCCAGCTATTATCTATGCTTTCGGCAAAATATTTATCAAGGGGAAGAACCAATTGGCTACCGTCATTCAAGATCCTTGCCCGGGTTACATTCTCTGAAGACTTAGTCAGCAACTCACCTATATGCTCAGAATAACGTGCCTTGAAGTTTTCAAAATCAGTGAGGGGCTTTCCACGGGAATTCATTTTGATATATAAATCATCGGAGAGATTATATTTCTCCAACTCCATAAACAGGAAAGTCACAATTGGCTTGTCAGTGTCCAAAAGGCGTGGAAAGAAATCTGCCCTATCCTTGAATATGCTATGAATGGCATCAAGCATCGTAAGCATCGACATTATAGTCGGGTCATACTTCCAGGAGAGCTGAAACCAGTTGCAGTCCTCTATCGTAGCCTTCACAGAAGGATATTTTATCTCCTTATCATTCTGCATGCAAGTAGCCGGTAACAGATTGTCGAAATCAATATCGTTCAGCATCAACGCATCGCAAAATTCCTGTGAGCTTACACGTGTCTTATACGTGAATCGGCAATGGTTGCGAGTCTCATTAAGCAATGCGTCGTCAAACCGTTGGCGCAGTGAGTTATCCTTGGTGATTCGGCTCATATACCAATGAAGCAGAAACAGGGTCGTGAGACGTTGCTGACCGTCAAGCGGAATGAAGTCCTCCCCTACTACATTGCCATAAATGAAATCGAGGTCACGCTCAGGTCTATTCTCCTCCAAATAGCCATACAAGGCTTTCAGAAACTCTGTCCTGATCTCCTTAACGTTGTCTCGACCCTGGGCATACTCACGCTGAAGCATCGGAATTACAATCCGAAACTTATGGTCGGTAAACAGCTTGAAAAATGAGGTACGGTTCCCCTCACCCATTATCATTTCCATATTCTCACTCATAGCTTTGAAGAATTAGGGTTGACATAATCATTAATGACCCCGACAATATTTTCGAGGTAGGCACGACCGTCATCCTCGGTCCATTCCATCATATTATTTATTTTCTTCGAATAATATTTCAAGAAAAGATTCTTGGTGGTGATCGGCACGAACACGCCGGTGCTGTCATTCTCAATGATTCGCTTACGCTTTATCGGGAAGAAGGCATTGCCATAGCTGCGGTTGGTGGCGTAGTCCAACAAGGTGAGGTTAACAATGCTGTCTCTGTCGGTCAATGCATTGCTACCCTCCTTAAAACGTTCTTGGAATTTCTTATAAAGCGTATCGATTTCGCTTTTATCCATCTTTTCCTTTTGGCGCAGAGTCAACAGGGCTGATAGATCCTCCTTCAATGCTTCCTCCTCGCCGGAGTTATTGATTCTTTCCTGCGCTCCGGCAAGGTCTGAACTGCCCAGATAATATTCCAAAATATCGTCACACCATTGCTTCACGCCCGACTTCTCCAATGTTCTATCGGTCTGTGAGCAGATATGCTCTATATCCCACTCTTCAGTCTTAAACCTATCAAACGGGAAACGCATATCTGAATTGTCCTTCTGCAATACGGTCAAGATATTAAACAACAGGAGAATCTTCTTTACCGGAGCTTTTGCCTCATATGAGAGATCGGCTATGTCGATACCCTTTATACTCTCCTTCACCTGCTCACGAAGATAAGAATTGCGGAATTTACTCTTAGGCAACTCTTTCCATTTGGCAATCAAATCGCCGGGTTTATACCCATTCTCAAGCAGATAACCGATTATATGGTACAGCTCCCGGTCTTCAAACCATTCTTTGAGCAGTTGATATGTCTGCTTCACTTCTATCCATATCTCATCTACGCTATTCTCCTTAAGTCGCTCTTGGAAATAGTCAAATGTATGATATTTCTTGCTTTTCCCCGTCCGCTTGCTCATAATATCAAACACGAATTCTATACGACTCGTATAAGACACAGGATTATGACTACGGTTAAGGAAATACCAAAACACATCACTCTGAAGCGATTGCTCAATCTGATTCCACTCGGTTGATAGATGAATTTTCCTCAACTCACTGTCAGAGCCGGAAAAATTTTTGTCGTTAAGGAAGAGTGCCTTCACCAACTCAGCATCTGTCAAGGGAATTTTGCCGATATTAAGACGGGTAAATATATCTACAGAAGATGTCTCCTCATCAGCAGCCACCTCATACCATATCACGCGCACATTATTTGCCATATCTACCATTTGACCTCCTACATCCTTCTTCTTTTGTTCTAACAATGCTCGTAGAATCTCAAGCTGGAGCGTGTCATCCTCTTGCTCGTCAAACCAATCTTTAACGGTTTGATAAGCCTGTGCCATAAAATAGAAATCTATGTAGGCATCAGGTTTCACAACAGGATTTTTAATATTAGTCAGAAAAGAGCGCGAGTCCGGTCGGGTAATGTATTCTATCTCAAAAAGCTTAAATCTACTGTATAGAATCTTAATCATATCTGAGAAGAATCTGAGAATGAGATTCAACGTGGTCAAACGTTGCTGGCCGTCAATGACCTCATATCTTCCATCAGCAATTTTCCGCACCACTATCGGCTGGAGACAGTAAAATTCTCCCGGTTTCTTATCCGTGCGATGCACAAATTCAGCCAAATCATTAAGGAGAGTCTTGACCTCAGTCGAGGTCCAGCGATAACCACGCTGATAATCCTTAATGATGAAATCCAT
>CAMWTL010000268.1 GCA_947177145.1 uncultured Porphyromonadaceae bacterium | reverse complement strand
CCGGCGTGAAATTCGGCATCGGCCCGGCAATAGAAAACGGTTTCTATTATGACATTGATCCGGGAGAGCACAAGATAACATCAGAAGACTTCCCGAAGATTGAGAAGAAGATGATGGAGCTTGTTGCCAAGAAAGAGGACATTGTAAGGTCAGACATCTCCAAGGAGGACGCTCTCAAGCTTTTCGGCGACCGTGGCGAGACTTACAAATGTGAGCTTATCAGCGAACTTGAGGATGGTCATATCACCACCTACACACAGGGTGCGTTCACTGACCTCTGTCGCGGGCCCCATATCCCTAATACGGCTCCAATCAAGGCTGTGAAGATACTATCGTTGGCAGGAGCATATTGGAGAGGTGACGAGAAGCGTAACCAGCTCGTGAGAGTATATGGCATCACTTTCCCAAAGAAGAAGATGCTCGACGAGTATCTCACTCTGCTCGAGGAGGCAAAGAAGCGCGACCACCGCAAACTTGGTAAAGAGATGGAGCTTTTCACTTTCTCACAGACTGTGGGTCAGGGTCTGCCTCTATGGCTTCCTAAGGGTGCTGCACTTCGCGACCGTCTGGAGCAGTTCCTCCGCAAGATTCAGAAAAAGTATGGCTATCTCCAGGTGATCACCCCGCATATCGGTAATAAGGCTCTCTATGTGACCTCAGGCCACTGGGCAAAATATGGCAAGGATTCTTTCCAGCCTATCCATACCCCGGAGGAGGGTGAGGAGTATATGCTCAAACCGATGAACTGCCCTCACCACTGCGAGATATACAAGTCGAGTCCGCGCAGCTATCGCGACCTTCCGATGCGCCTTGCCGAGTTTGGCACCGTGTATCGCTATGAGCAGAGCGGTGAGCTTCACGGTCTGACCCGTGTGCGTGGTTTTACTCAGGATGACGCCCATATCTTCTGCGCTCCGGAGCAGATAAAGGGAGAATTCCTGAAGGTGATGGATATTATCCTCTATATCTTCAAGACACTCGACTTCAAGAACTATGAGGTCCAGATTTCGCTCCGCGACCCCAAGAACAAGGAGAAGTATATAGGCTCCGACGAGAACTGGCATCTTGCCGAGAACGCTATCATCGAGGCTTGTGCCGAGAAGGGTATCAAGGCAAAGCAGGTGGAGGGCGAAGCAGCTTTCTACGGCCCGAAACTCGACTTTATGGTGAAAGACGCTATCGGACGTCGTTGGCAGCTCGGTACAATTCAGGTTGACTATAACCTTCCCGAACGTTTCGGTCTTGAATTTACCGGTAGCGACAACCAGAAACATCGTCCCGTTATGATTCACCGTGCGCCTTTCGGGTCTATGGAGCGTTTCGTGGCAGTGCTGCTTGAGCACACCGCCGGCAAGCTTCCTCTCTGGCTCATACCTGAGCAGGCTGTAGTGCTTCCGATCAGTGAGAAATTCAACGCTTATGGCCGTAAGGTTGTAGAGCAGTTGGATGAACTCGGCGTAAGGGCGTTCATTGACGATCGCAACGAGAAGATCGGAAAGAAAATCAGGGATAACGAACTTAAAAAAGTGCCTTATTTGCTCATTGTGGGCGAAAAAGAGGCAGAAAATGATGAAGTTTCTGTAAGAAAACAGGGCGAAGGTGATAAAGGTACGATGAAAATTGTTAACTTTGCAGCCGAATTGAATGCAGAAGTGGATTCAATGATAAAATAACCACAAAAAAACAACGAAAGCTGCCTACGAATACAGGCAAAAACTGAATGGAGAAAAAACCACAATTCACAGGTCCGCGCCGCCCCGCCGGGGGAGCACCCCGTCCGCCACGTCCTGCTGCTCCTGCCCCGCAGCAAGCTGCCAAAGGAGCACGTAAAGGGAACGACCGCAACAGCAAGGACCCCTATGTAATCAACGAACACATCCGTGCCAAGGAAGTGCGACTGGTTGGCGACAATGTAGAGCAGGGCATCTACCCGATAGATAAGGCTCTCCGCATTGCCGAGAAAATGGAACTCGACCTTATCGAGATTTCACCCAATGCAGAGCCGCCGGTGTGCAGAATTCTGGATTATCAGAAATTCCTCTATCAGCAGAAGAAACGCCAGAAGGAGCAGAAGCAGAAAGCTGCGAAAGTGGTGGTGAAGGAGATTCGTTTCGGTCCGCAGACCGATGACCACGACTACAATTTCAAGCTGAAGCATGCCATCGGATTCCTCAAGGAAGGCTCGAAGGTGAAGGCTTATGTGTTCTTCAGAGGTCGTTCGATTCTTTTCAAGGAGCAGGGAGAGGTGTTGCTGCTTCGCTTTGCCAACGACCTTGAGGAATACGGCAAGGTAGAGATGATGCCTGTGCTTGAAGGGAAGCGTATGATAATTATGATTTCGCCCCTTAAAGCCGCTCCCAAGAAGGATAAACCTGAAAAGGAGCGTCCCGCCAAGGGAGGAGAAGGCAAGGCAGCTCAAGAACCGGTAAACAAATCGGAAGAGGCTAACGCTTCGGATGATAAAGAATAAAAATTGAAAGAGACCGTAGGCACAACGTGCCGAGGTGAATAACCAAACAACTAAATTTTTAAAAAATGCCAAAGGTAAAAACCAATGCCGCGTCAAAGAAGCGTTTCGCGCTCACCGGCACAGGGAAGATCAAAAGAAAGCACGCTTATCACAGCCACATCCTGACTAAGAAGTCGAAGAAGCGTAAGAGAAATCTTGACCACACCACCACAGTAGCCAGCGCTAACGTGAAGGCTGTGAAGGAGCTTCTCAATCTCCGCTAATCTTATTTCTTCCCAATCATTTTTATCATTCAATTTATTAACCGAATGTAGAGCACCGCAAGAGCTGAATAAAATGGCCGCTCACATTCAAAAACTGAACAAAAATGCCAAGATCAGTCAATCATGTAGCCTCAAGAGCTAAAAGAAAGAAAATACTGAAACTTACCCGTGGTTACTATGGCAGCCGCCGCAATGTGTGGACCGTAGCAAAAAACACATGGGAGAAGGGTCTCACCTATGCTTACCGCGACCGTAAGCAGAAAAAGCGTAACTTCCGCGCTCTCTGGATCCAGCGTATCAACGCTGCCGCCCGTATGGAAGATCTTTCCTACAGCAAGCTCATGGGTCTCATCCACAAAGCAGGTATCGAAATCAACCGTAAGGTTCTCGCTGACCTCGCTATGAACAACCCCGAGGCTTTCAAGGCTATCGTAGACAAAGTGAAATAAATTTTTT
>CAMWTL010000267.1 GCA_947177145.1 uncultured Porphyromonadaceae bacterium | reverse complement strand
CGGAACAGCAACTCCATTTAGCCGGAGTTGAAACATCAGTGTATGACGGTGTGTCAAAGTCCTTATGAAAATCATTGCCATAAACGCAAGTCCTCGTAAAAACGGCAATAGTGCCAAGATGCTCGACAGTTGGATAGACGGCTATAAATCGGCTTATCCCGATGTCGAGGTAGAACGAGTTGACTTATACACTTTGAAATATACCGGTTGTCGCAGTTGCTTCTCATGCAAGCGCAAAAACGGTCCGTTCTATGGAACATGCCCGGTTAAGGATGACATTCACGACCTTGTCGCTGAAGTCTACGATGTTGATGCAATCGCTATGGCCTCGCCTACATATTTCGGCAACATTAACGGAATGCTCCATAGTTTTCTGGAGCGTGCGATGTTCAGTAAAAACACATATCACATGAACCACGAGTCGCTTGCTCCAAAGCCGGTTCCTGTAACCATGATTTATTCCTGTAATTGTACCCCAGAGTTGGCTGAAAAGTTCCATTATCCTAATCACTGGGATGACCTTGAGGCAGAGATAGGTCATGTGTTCAAGCATCCGGTCAGTCGTGTGGTGGCTTACAACACCTATCAGTTTAACAACTACGATGACTACGACGTACAGATGTTCCGGGAGGAGGACAAACGGGTATGGCGAGACCAACATTTTGCCGACGACCGGCAAAAGGCTTTTGATACCGCTAAGAAAATTGCCCACGATAATGCTTGATAGGAGTAGTTTTTAATTAGAATTTGGTGGTATAAAGTAAAGATGTAAAGTCCTTAAATAAACCAGGACAAGAGGGTTATCCGATTATCGACTTTACTATTGCCCACAGGAGAAGACCGATCATCGTTGTGAGAACTGTTCCAATCATCTTATCGGGTGAGAATCTTCCCAATTTCGGTGGTTTCAAGATAAAGTTCAGCAATCTCACAAAGCATACCACAGCATAAAGGTCTTGCCAATGCCGGCACACGCATCGAAGGTTTCTTCGCCGCCGGTGAGGTAAGACCTCTACAAGAAATTTAAGTTCTGTTCATCTTTTTCAGAATCCGCAGGTTTTGTAATGACCAACTACGGTCCCTTCCCGGCAGGTCTTCCGATGAATGTCAAATCACGCCATAACAATCTCTGGTATTCAGATCTGAAGAGCATATAAGCCAAAGCGACCACTCATGTTGTGTGCCTTTCAACCGGAGACACTGAAATAGTAAAGATTGGGACTACTTATCTGTAAAAGTTGAAAAATATTGGTTTGGGCTGGAGTACTATAATACCTCAGCCCCAAACTTCCATTAAGTCCTGACCCAAAATAAAATGTGGACTATTCAGAAGGAGGTTTCGTGCTCTTCATCATTGAATCAAGGGTAGGAGAGGGGGATGAAAAAGTTATGTTAAAAAATGTAAACTGTAATATATGTAATTGTTATACCCCATATAACGTATAACATAACTACTTATACCAATTATGAAAAAAATAGCCCTCTTATTTACATTGACGTCACTGCTCCTTGGTGGATGTGCATCGAAGACTGAAAACAATTCCGATAGCCGCCCGAGAGGTGGTCCGCAGATAGGCGGTCCGGGAATGGGCGGGGGACATCGCCCCACACCCTCTCCGGAGCTACAAGCTTTGATAGATGAGACTGTCCCCTCCTTTAAGCAATATGTATTTGTGAATGAAAAGGGCGACTCTCTCCAATATAATCTGTTTACACCAAAAAACGTAGAGGCTGGTAAGAAATACCCTCTCGTACTGTTTATGGCTGATGCCAGTACCCCTGGTCCCGATCCTCTGACCCCATTGATACAGGGGTATGGCGGTCTGGTTTGGGCTGCCCCTGAATTTCAGGCAAAGCATCCTGCGTATGTGCTTGTTCCGCAGTATTCATATATTACCGTTGACAATGAGTGGCAGACTATGCCTGAAGTGGATGAGACAATCGAACTTCTCCGTGATATAGCCGGACGAGAGCAGGTTGATACAAACCGTCTCTACACAACCGGGCAATCAATGGGTGGAATGATGTCACTCTACTTTAATATCAAGTACCCTGACCTTTTTGCTGCCTCAATGTTTGTGAGCTGCCAGTGGGACGTTGCCAAGATGGATGGTTTCAAAGACAAGAAGTTTGTCTACATCACTGCCGGGGATGACAAGGAAGCAACCGGAGGTGCGGATCAACTGAAGGCTCTCTTGAAAAAGGAGAACGCGCCCTTTGCCGAAGCCACTTGGAGCGCACGACTTCCGGAGGCTGAACAGGATTCTCTCGCCGCTGCGTTACTCGCTAAAGGTGACCCACGAAACTTTATAACATTTGAAGGTAACACCGTATTGCCGAAGGATGGCAAGGGAATGGTTCATATGGCTTCCTTCAATTTTGCCTATCGTCTTTCTCCGGTATGCGATTGGCTGTTCAATCAGACCAAATAAATGTTTATAAAATGTTTGATTTAAATATATTTGTAGATTTGTCCTATGGTATACTTCCGGTTGACAGAACGCTTTTTTGCAGCTTTTCTGTTAATCGGGATCATTCTTTGTCTTATCACTCTGCCGATTGACTGATTGCTCTCGTTCCGATATGATGGTAGGCATATTTGAGGAAAAGGTTAATACTATGCTTTAGTATAAGAAGGGTCTGGTACACCTCACTGTAGTCAAGAATAGGTGCCTAAATATCAAAAGGGTAGAATGTATTGAACATATGGTTTAATAAGAGGTGTCATTTTTAATATTATTTTCATTTTAATTGCCGATTTGGTTAAATCGATGTTAAAGTCAAAGGAGCTGCTAAACGATTGATTGTTATTATAATCAAACAGACGAAAATAAACGAAAGAACAATATAAAAACGAATAAGATGAAAAAGAAAATTTTAAGTGTAGCACTTCTCGCTACGTCTCTCTTCGCAGCAAACAGTTTTGCACAAGCTCCTGCTGATAATAATTCCAACACTACCTCAATAGAAAACGTGAGGGGCAAGAAAATGGACAAGAAGGGTGGAAAGAAGAATCCCTATGAGGGACTCACCCTCACCGATGCACAGAAAGCCCAGCTTCAGCAGCTCGATGAAAAGCGTAATGCTCAACGTAAGCAGAATGTTGAGGCTCAGAAAATAGAAAAACAGCGCAACGATTCAGTCCGGATGGCAGCTCGTAAAACTGCAAAGAAAGAATATCTGGAAGAAGTAAAGGCTATCATCGGTCCTG
>CAMWTL010000266.1 GCA_947177145.1 uncultured Porphyromonadaceae bacterium | reverse complement strand
GTTTCAATTCACGCACCCGCATGGGGTGCGACCGCAGGTGTATTAAATGTTGGTGTTATAGCATTTTGCATCTCGTAATTCGCGAATCTTTACTACACACTGATAGTCGGTTCTTTGGAGAAATCATTTTTTTGAACTATGTAATTGATTATCAGATATTGCGATGACTACGATATTTATGCAGTGCTTATGGTTCGCATACCCCTCATATTATCAATTCACCCTCAATGTCAAATGAAGTCTTTACTCCAAGATGTTCAATTTTAGTCTGATAGTTTTTCCCTAATTGATAGATGCGGATAGAATCCAGCTCTTTATCAATTATGTTTAATAGTTTTGCTTTCAGACGAACAAAGCCACTGCCATCAATCAGGCATTCAAATACGGAATTCTGGACTCGTTGTCCAAAATCTTTACAGCATTTAGCTACCTGACGTAGGCGTTTCTGGCCATTCTCCGATGATGTGTTGACATCATATGTTATTAAAACGTACATAAGGTAATTTTATTTTGAAAGAAATACAGGATAATCGTCAAGGTCACCTCTCAAATTGCGAGCAAGTAGCATTGCCTGTATATGAGGCAACAATCCTAATTTTATTTTTTCATTTAAAAAAGGATGGGTAATCTCAGTTTTCTTCTTTGCCTGCCAAGCTGCAAGGAATTTCTTCAATCCGTTGTCTGTAAAAATTACAGATGCCTGGTTTAGATCTGAAGGATCTGTATGTATCTTAAAGTCAGATATACTGACTTGCCGAGTATTTACGAGCGAAATCACAAGTCGGTCTACTATGTAGGCTCTCATTTCCTCCATCAGGTCAAGTGCCAGGGAATTTCTTCCAGGGCGTAGGGTATGTAAAAAACCAACTGCCGGATCGAGACCGACTCCTTCCAATGCGGAGGCACAATCATTGGCTAAAAGTGAATAACCCATTGACAGCATTGCATTGATTGGATCTGTTGGTGGTCTTTTGTTTCGATTCTTAAAAGTGAATTGGGGATCTTTACTGAGAATCAGGTGTGGAAAGGCATTATAATATTCAACGGCACCTTCTCCTTCAATACCACGCAAGGAATCTATTTCCGGTATCCGTGTGACCTTTATTGCAGAATGTCGTAACATTTCTGTTGCTTGATCAACTTGTGCAGATGCCGGATTATCCGGATAGTCTCTTATGAATCTACGGAGTACCACTCGAGAATTAAAGAGTTTTCCATATATGAATCGTGATGCTATCCGACGTTTCTCCATATCATCGTTAAGGATGTTGTACTGTCGTACACGAAGCATAACATTTCCATTTACAGGCCCTTGAACTCTTGAGATAAATCTTCCATGAGGTGAGAAAAAGCTTAACGCGACATTGTTGGAAGTACATAGTCTCATTACACCTGGACTAACTCCGGGATAACAGAATGTATTAATCGATTCAAGATTAGATATGGGAATCCGAAATATTTCCTTTCCGTCGACCGATATGACTACATTGTTGCCATCTTTGCTTACATACGACTCCGGAGTCGTCACATAAAGCGTGTTAAGTAATTTTTTCATACAGTTTCATAAATAGACTCAATGGAATCTGATAGATATTTAACAGCACTTCGTCCTTTGAGGGATGGAAGACAGTTGTCGAGGAGTGAGCAATTCTTGCAGTGACTCTTTTTTATAGCTTTTGGTATAAAATTATTGTTAAAGGCAGCATGCATATCGGAAGCGGTCTTTATAGTCTGTTCTTTCAGTTCGTCTGAAATATCGAAATATTCTCGGTGTCTTGTCTCCCAATAAAAAACGGCACCTTTGCTAATTTTTATTCCGAGCATCTCCTCAAGAATTATCGCCTGAGCGGCTACTTGTATTCTGTCGCAGTCAGTTATCTTTGGTTTACCGCGTTTATACTCAATTGGAAGGGCATCATATAACTTACTTTTCAGTAGGGCTTGTTTGGACGTGGGGCCATTTTCATGAGGGTATATCTCAACGGCATCAGCAATACCTGAAAGTCCGAGTACAGGTGATGCAAGACGAAACCCACGAAGGGTGATGGTCTGAGAGCCATTTGTCTCCCGAAGGAAGGGATTGTCGACATTCTCATGAAGCAGGGTCCCTTCTGTAGTCAGAGAGTTATCGGTCCATTGCTGTTCAATATGAATCAATGCCCATTGTCGGGGACAGAACACGTAGTGCTGTATCCCCGACAACTGTAGCATTTCATCCTCTGTATAGAGGCGTGTGGATGTCTTGTGGTGGTCAGACATTTAAATCATATCTTTGATTGATACCCCTTTCGGAAGGTTATCAGTGTCAACTGTCACTTCATAGTCGGTGAAACTGCGGGGTGAGCCCACTCCGGGTTTCTTAGCTATCTTGACCAGATCGAAAAGCTTGTTGGCAGGAGCATTGCCGAGTTTGGAGTCGTGTTCGAACACAATCAGTCTTCGGGCTGACATCAGGCCTCGAGCCGCCGAACGGTCGTTGTCAAACATATTTTCCAACGCTTCCCAAAGAAGCTGCAGGTCTTCCTGATTGAATCCGGTCTGGTTGGCGAGGTTGGCATTCACAAAACCATGTACCACATAGAGACCATAGGGAACAGTAGCCTTGCGACCCATGGTACGTTCTTTTTCCTTGTCGCTCTCCTTTGTCACGGCCATACGAGTGATCGCATGGTTGAGGCTTACCACAGGATCGACTGAACGTCCGAATGTAAGCTGGATGGCTCCTCTTACCTGTCCCTGTTTGTCTTTTGTGGCGATCACTGCCCCGAATGTCCTTATGTCGTAATACTTATCGCAGAGGGCCTGCTTGGCAGCGTCTTTCTGATTAGCCTTGTCAGCCTTCTTTACTGTTTCTGTCTTGTAGATGTCTTCTACCCTGTTGTCGAGTACGGCTGCCTCCTGTATGAAGATGTCATAGTTGGGTTGCCCTTTGCGTGCCACATCCACATAGTTGCGGATTTTACGTTTAAGGCAGACGTCCGTTACGAGCCCATGTCCGGTCTCTGCGTCCACGCGGGGGAGGTTGGCGGCATCTGGATCGCCGTTAGGGTTACCGTCCTGTACATCGAAGATGTATACGAAATCAATTCGTTTGTTTAATTCTGCCATGGTTGATTATGTTTTTATTGTTTGTTTTCTTTTTTTGTGTAGAGGTCTGCGCGCTCATGATAGCAGACGACGACCAAGCGTCCCTGGTCGTTTAGGTCAACGTGGGC
>CAMWTL010000265.1 GCA_947177145.1 uncultured Porphyromonadaceae bacterium | reverse complement strand
CTGGAAAAATTGAACAGTCCGTTCAGGCGTTTCCAATCATCACCGGAAATAAAGATATGCTCACCTTTAATTCCTTCCTCGGCGAGCCACTTCTTGGCAGCATCAGCCCACTCATCAGCATTGGCAATATAGAGAGCCTTAAATGGTTTATCAGCTAACTCCTCCAATAGGGGTTTCTGCTCTATCATACCGGAATAACAGGGTCCACATCCTACGCCCCAGAAATCAAGGAAAAGCACATTGCCCTTGTAGGGACCTATCAGCTTCTTAAACACTTCTCCACCCGGTGTGCCCTCAATTACAATGGAGGGGTCGGTATTTGAAGCGAGATTATTCTCTGCCATAAGCATCTTCTTTACAAAGTCATTATATTCATCCATAATAACTTCATTCATAACGTCATAATCATTATGACGAATGAGAGGGGGAACAAGCCGGCTGACACGTGTCAGGTTATCGGAGTTAGACATCATCTTAGGTGAATGAAGATCACGTATAAAGGCATTTGTGCGCACTAATTGAGTCACAAAGCAGTTACCCACACCTATTGAGTCTAAATAACTTCCTGTAATTTCATAAGCCTCTGAAAGGTCTTCTGCCATTTCATAAGCACCGGGAGAATCGGGAGATTTTACAACTCCATTAGCTACAGCCCACGCATCACGGAAGAGAAGGTTGAACTCCCAACGATTCGGGAGAGTGGGACTGTTGCATAACATCAGAGGATTATTATAGATTAAGTCCTTATATTTAAGGCGTGGCTGCATAAACCTTACATAATCCAGAGGTTCTCCAAGATGATAGGAATAAGTACTGTCGGTATCCTGCCTAAAACCAGGCCCCCTACTTGAATTGAAATAAAGGTCAAGATCCTCCATCACTTCACATATCCTGCCAATTGCCTTGGCACTCAAAACATCCTTTGCAAACACGCTGATAGGTAAATCACCAAGCAAACTTGGAAGGTCGGCTACCACAGAGTCAAGCAGATTGCCCAT
Source organism: uncultured Porphyromonadaceae bacterium (assembly GCA_947177145.1). Lineage (GTDB taxonomy): Bacteria > Bacteroidota > Bacteroidia > Bacteroidales > Muribaculaceae > Lepagella. Next base: position 2,230 of record CAMWTL010000265.1, on the reverse strand, counting down.
ACCCTCATTAGATTTATAAGTCTCCGATCGCATTGAATCCGTATTAGCCACATAATACCTCTCCCATAACTTATCCAGCCCGTAGCGTGGAATAATAATACTATCAGTGAGAAGATTAATCACTACACCATCATCCGGTTTGCCCGTATAGCCGAAATATTCAACCACATATCCTTTCTTGGAATCAGGTGTCGTAGACATACACGATTCAATCGAAAGCGTGTCACCCGGAATCAAAAACAGATCCTTATGGATATTTCCAAGAGAAAAATAACTATATTGGGGATAAGCCACCGGCACCTCAAGCTCAAAGCTTCCATCGGGATTTATATCACCAACACTCACCTTTGAACGGTCGGGGGTAAGTTCATTCTCCGTCCTTATTGAAAAAGTCGTGACACCCCATCTGGGAGAGTAGTCTATAAGTTTACCTTTCAAATGCGCTGTGCCATTCTTTTTGTAAAAGGAATTATTCGCATATCGCTTAGGGTCAAGACCGGTCCAAACCTCTGATGCTTTCTTACCGTTATCGATAATATCCGAAAGATTTATAAGAGTCGGATACACACGTGTCTCCGGTTTGTCAAGATGAATACCCATAACGTTATTCTTCAAATCTTTCTGATCAAACTCTACCATATCCACAACTTTTACCTTACCGGGCACTTTCTCGAAGATGAGAGTTCCCTCCTGATAACCGGAAGAGGGCATCCATATCTTGGTATCCAGAGGTATATCTTCCGCTCCTATAACCTTATACTGCAGCGTAGTGTCTTCCACACTAATAAGGCGTGTAGTTGATGCAATACGAACCCAGGCATTTGGCATATTCTGTAATCTTACCCCTAATCTCAGAGAGCTGTCGGTGCGCTCCACATCCGTTACTCTCACAAAACGGGGCTGAGTATCTGTTTTAGGCACAATCGCATACACCGACACGAACAGTGTCATTAAGGTAATCAAAACGGGTAGTCTGTTAATCTTCATAATATTAGCGACTCGATAAGTCAAGTATGTATAGTTATAGCTAAAAATTCATAATTAATGGAGGTCTATGGAAAGAAGCATTTATTCAATCTGTTCAACATATTCGTTAATCAGCTTTTCCATATTCTCGGTAACGTCTTCCATCTTCTTAAGTCTCTTCTTGGTCTCTTCCTGCCTGAAATCAAAGGGAAGATTATTAAGGGTGTTGATATAGGCGATCTCATTGCGATATTGATTCAGAAGGTACTGATAAGCGTCAATCCTCCCTTTCAGATTTGATGCGCGTTCTGCTTTTGAAAGATTAGCATTGTCGCTCTTAAACGACTTATTTATATAATCATAAATAAGAGTTTCCCTATTCCCGGTAACACCCTCCAGCTTCTTGAGCAGTTTCTTGGTCTCTTCCTGCCTGAAATCAAAGGGAAGATTATTAAGGGTGTTGATATAGGCGATCTCATTGCGATATTGATTCAGAAGATACTCGTAATTTTCAAGTTTCTCCGTCAATACTGCTGTAAGCTCTCCCTTCCGGTTATTGTCAGGAGTTACCCAACCTTCCAAAACGAATTTCTTTTTTCTGTCCTTTACCACGTCTGACAAAAGATCATAGTTAGTACCACTGCCGATCTCATCACCCAAGAGGTCGGAACGTTGCTTAGTGATGAGTGAAACTGTGCCATTTACTGCTCCATTCTCATCTTCTGAAAAGGATAATGCATAAATATCTATAAGGCGTGCATCCTCAGGATTCTTCTTACTTATTATCCACATCAATTCATCATTCACACGAAGTGGAATCGTCTCATCCCTCAATTTAACATCGTAATTACCCTCTTGCTCAGGCTCTACATAGATATATGCATAGCCATTTTTACTTTCCTCTTCAAAGACACTCATAGCTTTCTTGAGATATGAGTTATCTTTATCGCAATTAAACGATCTGATATTATACATCTCTTGTAAATAATCGGAGTAATTTGCATACTGCCTACTTTTTTGGGGGGAGCCACAATGTTCATACAGAGCTTCAAGCGCCCCTTTTAGGGTATCATCATTTTCATTTGAGGCGGCGAAGGTGTGATTAGCTGTCACCATCAGATTGAAAATAATAAGGAGAGTTAATAATACTCTTTTCATATTATTGTGGTATTATGGGTTACAAATTTTTTCAACTATCAACATTTACAGTCTACATCTTAATGCTCTTGTAGACCTCTTGAATAAGGGATTCAGCCATTTCCAC
>CAMWTL010000264.1 GCA_947177145.1 uncultured Porphyromonadaceae bacterium | reverse complement strand
CCAACCTTATGACCGGGTGGTCGTGGTATCCCAAGACTTTCCTTTATATACTCATCCTCCTACCCACTCTCCTCTACTGCATCCTCATAGTCAAAGTATTCCTCTTTGACGACGTGAGCCAGCATATGCTCAACAATCTTTTCCGTGGCACATTGTTGGTAGTGCTATCCACCATCCTCTTCACCCTAATATCCCTTATCGGCAAAGGGATAGGATTGCTATGGCCCGGAGCCACGACCATATTCAATGCCATAGGCTTGGCTGTCGTAATAGGATGGATCAGTATTGTAGTATATGGCTGCATCGAGGGTTGGAAGAAAGTAACCGTGGAAAGAGTATCTATAGCCTCCTCAAAGCTACCCGAAGCCTTCAACGGTTACAAAATCGTGCAGCTTTCCGACTTCCATATCGGCACCTATGCTGACTCTCCCGAAACGGTGGATAAAATCGTAAATGAGGTGAACGCACTTAACCCCGACCTTATAGTCTTCACCGGAGATCTTGTCAACAGCGCATCTGACGAGATCACACAGTTCAAAACGGCTCTCAGCAAACTGAAAGCACGTGATGGCATCTTGTCGGTGCTCGGCAACCACGATTACTGCCTCTATCGTGAGTATAAAGCACCCGACACTCCCGATAAACAGTTGGCAAAAGTAATCAGCAATGAGGAGGAAGTGGGTTGGCGGATGTTGCGCAATGATGCCTACATAATCAAAAGAGGGAACGACAGCATTGCAATTGTAGGTGTTGACAACGCCGGAAGCAGAATGTTCCCCGACAAGTCAGACCTTCCAAAAGCCGTCAAAGGACTGTCAGCAGATGATTTCAAAATTCTCCTCTCTCACGATCCCTCCCATTGGCGTCGTGAAGTGTTGCCTACCACTGACATTGACCTCACACTATCGGGTCATACCCACGCAATGCAATTTAAAATTGGCAACTGGTCACCATCGAAATGGACCTATCCCGAATGGGGCGGTCTATACGTGGAGGGCAACCAAAAGCTATATGTGAGCACCGGTATCGGCGAAAACATAGCCTTCCGCTTCGGTGCGTGGCCCCAAATCGTCCTCCTCACCCTATGTAGTAAGAATTGACGAATAAATATACCTACGGATATGAAATTTTAAAGCCATGTCTAAGTTAAGTAGTTCATATATAATCTCTAATAAAAGAAGACGATGGGGATGTGGCATTATGATATTCTTAGGCGTTTCCAGCCTTCTGCCGACTAATATCAATGCTAAGGATAATCAACCTGATTGGGAGAATCCTCACGTTCTGGGAAAGAATAAACTTCCTTATCACGTCACACTCGAAATGCCCTCCAAAGAGAGGGAACGAAATGATATGGTATGGCTCGACGGTGAATGGTCATTCAAATGGTCACCCGATCCCGATAGCCGACCCGTCGGTTTTCAGGCTGAGGATTACGATGTCACCGGCTGGGATAAGATAAGCGTGCCCGGCAACTGGCAGATGCAGAATTTCGGCAAACCAATTTACATAAATATCAGCTATCCCTTCGAGCGTAACCGTCCGAGTGTGACCTCCGAACCGCCCTCCTACTGGTATGCCTATGACCACCGGAATCCTGTCGGCAGCTATGTCACTGAATTTGAAGTGACACCCGATATGCTCTCAAAGGATGTTACCCTTAGCTTTGAAGGTGTGAAATCAGCAATGTATGTGTGGCTCAACGGTAAAGAGATTGGATATAGCCAAAATTCTATGTCGCCCGCTGAATTCGAGATAACAGATTTTTTAAAGCCTGGTAAGAATAAGTTGGCAGTGGAGGTTTACCGCTGGTCAGACGGCAGCTATCTCGAAGACCAGGATATGTGGCGTCTCAGCGGTATCTTCCGTCCTGTAAGGCTACTCGTACGTCCCAAGACGCACATTGCCGACTATAATGTAGATGCCGTGCTTTCAGATAAATTTGACGAAGCCGACCTGACTGCTACGGTGAAACTCTGCAACACCGGAAACGTACCCGCCGACGGCCTGACGTTGAAACTCGATATAGACGGAAAGACTATCACAGGACAGCCGGAAACAGTGCTTGCAGGTGACACCGTGACCACGACACTTACCTATAAATTTGATACTCCTCGCTTATGGTCAGCCGAAACCCCGGAACTTTACCCTTACACCATCACCTTGGTGGATAAGAATGGCAACGTAGTCGAAAGTTACGACTGGCATCTTGGTCTGAAGAAGGTTGAGGTAGTGGGTGAAGTCTTCAAGATAAACGGGAAGAACGTCAAGCTGCGCGGTGTGAACCGTCACGACCATCATCCGCGCACAGGCAGGTGGGTTGACGACACTACAATTGAAAAAGACCTGCGCCTTATGAAGCAGGCAAATATCAACTTCCTGCGAACATCGCATTATCCTGACCGCCCCATTCTGTATGAGCTATGCGACCGTTACGGAATCTATGTGATGGATGAGGCTTGTCAAGAAAGCCACGGCTACGGGTATGCCAATGAAGTGATGGGACAAGACCCTGAATGGAAAGATGCCCATATAGACCGTGCCGTGTCACTTGTATCTCGTGACCGCAATCATCCCTCTGTTGTTATATGGAGTCTCGGCAACGAAGGTGGTGTAGGACCAAATCTAAAAGCAATGTATGACACCATCGTAGCCCTTGATCCGTCAAGACTTCCATTCTACGATGGCGATGTATCTTGCTCTGCACTCCACGATGAGGGTTATCCTACTCCGGATAAACTGTATGAGGTAGGCAAACGAGTTGAAGGGAAACCCTACATAGCCCGTGAGTATGCACACGCAATGGGTAATTCAATGGGTAATCTGAAGGAATACTGGGACGCAATCTATACTTATCAGTCGATTGCCGGAGCTGCCATATGGGATTGGGTTGACCAGGGCATTGCCAAACCCATAGACGGTTCACCGCTACGCCCATCCGCCTCACTCCAACGCGAAGAGGATGAGTTCTGGGCTTACGGAGGTGATTTCGGCGACCAGCCCAACGACAGAAACTTCTGTCTGAACGGTATTATGAGTCCTGACCGTGTGCCTAATCCACAATTCTATGAGGTGAAATATGTCTACCAGCCTATCTGGTTCACACGTTATGGAAACATTATATATTTAACCAATCATGACAGCTTTACTCCTCTTTCTGCTTATGACTACCGTTACGAGATACTTACAGATGGTATAAAAACGGATGAAGGAAGTCTTACACTTAACGGTGA
>CAMWTL010000263.1 GCA_947177145.1 uncultured Porphyromonadaceae bacterium | reverse complement strand
TGAGACACATTAAACGAACCGTTCCAGGAGAAGTCGCCGTAAGAGGGACTGTTGTAAGCTACCGACACTTCCCAACCGTTGTTGCGCATAGAGCCGGTATTGAGCCAGATGGCAGCGTTCTCACCTGCTACGTCGAGAGCCGGCGGAATGGTAAGCATATCTGTAGTCTTCTTCACATAGTAGTCGGCAGTCACGTTGATTGCACCGTTAAGGAACTGGAGGTCAACACCGATGTTATTCTGTGTTGTGGTCTCCCACTTCAGATCAGGGTTGCCGGATGCGGAAAGAGTGATACCGGGTGTGGTCTGTGAGTTGGTGCCGGAGATGTCATATGCACCATTGCCGGTGTTGTAGATATAGGTTGAATAAGTCGGGTAAAGCGGCGGAATATTGGCGTTACCGTTCTGACCCCAAGAATAGCGGATCTTAATATCGGTGAGCACATTGTTCTCAGGCCAGAAAGATTCCTGAGTAGGACGCCATGCAAGTGAGAAGGCAGGGAATACACCTGAACGGTGACCCTTTGCGAAACGTGAGTTTTCGTCGCGGCGAATAGTGAATGATGCAAGATAACGGTCATCAAAGTTGTAGTCAATCTTTCCGAAGAGTGAGAATACGCTCCACTGAGTCTTACCACCACCGTTGTTACGTGTGCCTGAACCGGAACCTACCTGCATGAAGTCAGTATCTTCAAACATATAGTCCTCACGTGAAGCTGAAAGGTCTTTGAAAGTGTAGCCGATAGCCTCTGTACCGATGAGGGCGGTAAGATGGTGCTTCTCATTGAAGGTCTTGTTGTAGTTGGCGGTATTGGTCCAAGTCCAGGTGTCGCCCTGACCGTATACCGAGCTCATGCTGTTCACGTCACCAGGGTTGGTGCGTCTGCCGAGAGTCTGGTTGAAATACTGGCTATGCTCGATACCAATGTTTGTTTTGAGGATAAGACCCTCTACCGGTTTCACCTCAAGGAAAGCATTGCCGAGTATACGCCAGCTGTTAAGGTCATTATCCTGAGCATTACGAATCATCTGCATCGGGTTAGCGAGGTCAGAGGCGATGAGTTCGAGAGGACGCGCCCATTCGCCGTTGATGCCCTTTACGGGGAGAGCAGGATGCTGGCTCATGGCAGTGAAAGGTATGCCACGGTCACCACCTACATCCACACCGCGATTTTTCCAGTTGGCAACCAAAAGATTCTCACCGATTGTGATGTAGCGTCCGAAATCGTAGCGTGAGTTCACACGGGCTGAATAACGGCGATAGAAAGAGGAGATGATATTACCCGTCTGGTTGATATAGTTTGCGGAGAAGAGCACCGAACCTTTCTCGCTGTTGTTTGCCACAGACGCTGTGAGATTGTTGGTCCAAGCTGTCTGGTAAACCTCATCCTGCCAGTCGGTGTTGGTGGTGGGGAAATTGGAGTTGCCGTTCACATACTGATTGAGGGTGGCGGTGTTTCCACTGAAGGTATAGAGTTGAGGAAGCGAAGGAGTAAGGCCTGCTGCCAAAGAGGCAGTGGCGTAGGCATTGCCCCATTCCTGTGCGTTCATCATCTTATAACGCTTTGCGATGGTCTGCGCAGAGAGTGCGTAGTTCACATTGATTGAGAGGCGATCACCCTTACCATGTTTAGTAGTGATTATCACAACGCCGTTGGCAGCACGCGAACCATAGATAGAAGCTGAAGCCGCATCCTTGAGCACCTGCATTGTCTCGATGTCGCTCGGATTGATACAGTTGATGTTGTCGGTAGGCACACCGTCTATGATATAGAGAGGATCGTTGCTTGAATTGGCAGTTGACATACCACGCACGCGGATAGAACCGGTTGCACCGGGCTCTGCATTTGGCACGACATTCACACCGGGAAGCTTACCTGCCATTGAGCTCATGATGTTGCCGGAGCTTTCCGAGAGAGGTTCTTTCATGTTCATCACGGATACCGCACCGGTAAGGTCAGCTTTACGTACTGTCTGATAACCTACCACTACGAGTTCTTCAAGAAGACCAGCATCCTCGTCAAGATAGATGGTCATTTCAGGCTGGGCAATCAGCTCTACTGTCTGATAGCCCACATAAGAGACTTTAAGAGCTGAGCCTTCAGGTACGGAAAGGGTAAAGTTACCGTCGATGTCTGTGGCGGTGCCCTTCTTGTTTACTTCGCAGAGAACGGTTGCCCCGATCAGGGGTTCATCGTCGACACGCGACAGAACCGTTCCCCTCACAGTGATTTCCTGTGAAAACGCTGTCACTGCAAATAGCAGGAGCATTAATGCGCTGAGGATTCCTTTTTTCATGTTGTGTTAGTATTGGTTAAAAATTCTGGCGCAAAGTTAGCACGACATGAAAAAAGAGTGGTAGAAGAGATGTTGAGCCGACTATCAAAAACCGCGAAATGCAAGATTTCTTATATGCTTGGCAACAAATTTACCTGTCATATCCGATTTTTTTAAAGGACTCAGCGTATTTTTTAAGTCCGAAAAAGTCATATCCGATTTTTTAATAATAAATCCTGACCTTAGCTGCCGAGCTTTTGGCGAGTTTCCGATGGGGTCTCACCGTATGCCTCACGGTAACATTTGGTAAAATATGCCGGGGTGGAGAAGCCTACCTCATACCCTATTTCAGATATACTCTTCTCCGAACCTGTAACCATTGCACGGGCTTTTTTCAAACGCAGACTGCGGATAAGCTCTACCGGTGAGTAGTTGGTGAGAGCTTTTATCTTTCTATAGAACTGTGTGCGCTCAAGACCCATCTTGGCAGCGAGGCTGTCAACCGTGACATCCGGATTACCCATCTCCTCATAGAAGATCTTCAGGAAGCGGGAGTAGAACTCGTTTTCCACATCCTTCATAACTCCGGCGGGTGCCTGCGGCTTCTTCTCCTTGGCTGCCTTATCCTTATTTACATTTTTATCCTTCTCAGCCGGTTTCTCAGTCTGGCGCTCTGGCTGCACCACCTTTGCCATAGGACTCTGCCAAAGCTCCTTTATTATACGTCGGTTCTTTATAAGGCTCGAACTGCGCGACTTCAACACAGCCGAAGAGAATGGTTTCGACAGATAGCCATCAGCACCGTTATCGTAGCCCTGCACACGCTGTTCATCCATGGAGCAGGCAGTGAGCATAAGCACGGGGATATGGGAAGTGACAGTCTCCTCCTTGATACGTCGGCAACACTCCAAACCATCCATCACCGGCATCATCACATCGCATATGATTAGGTCAGGCAC
>CAMWTL010000262.1 GCA_947177145.1 uncultured Porphyromonadaceae bacterium | reverse complement strand
TATACTATGGACGGTGGTGCCGTAGGTGAGCTGGAGTTTGAAAACTTCAATGCTGCAAGTGCTAAGGTAACAATCAAAGGACGCAACGTACATCCCGGTTCGGCAAAGCACAAGATGATAAACTCAATGCGTGTTGCCACACAGTTTATTGTCATGCTTCCGCGCTGGGAAACTCCGGAGCACACAGAGGGCTACGAAGGATTCTATCATCTTATAGGTATACAGGGCACTGTGGAGGAGACTGTACTTTCATATATACTCCGCGACCACGACCGTACACGTTTCGAGAGCCGTAAGCGTGAGATGGAGCATCTCGTAAGAAAAACTAATATGGAATTTCCCGGCAGCACCACTGTTGAGATAAAAGACCAGTATTATAATATGCGCGAGAAGATCGAGCCTGTAATGTATATCATCGAAATTGCCGAGAAGGCAATGAGAGAGGCAGGCGTGGAGCCGAAGGTGCAGCCTATTCGTGGCGGCACAGACGGTGCGCAGCTCTCGTTCAAGGGTCTTCCTTGCCCTAACATTTTCGCCGGCGGCGAAAACTTCCACGGGCGATATGAATATGTGTCTATCCAGAGTATGGAGAAAGCAACAGATGTGATAGTAAACATATGCCGTCTTGTTGCCCAATGAGTAACCGACATACGCTTTACGTGATAACAGGGCCGACTGCCTCCGGGAAGTCGGCTCTTGCTGTAGAGCTTGCCCGAATACTCGACACAGAGATTATCTCGGCTGACAGTAGACAAGTCTACCAGGGTATCCCCGTTGTCACTGCCGTGCCTACGGAGGAGGAGAGGGGTGGGGTGGTCCATAATCTTATGGAGATTCTGCCGCTTGAAGCCTACTATAGCGCAAGCGAATTTGAGCAGGATGCTCTGCGAATCTCCGATCGTCTGTTTGCAAAGCGTGGATGTGCGGTGGTGTGCGGTGGTTCCATGATGTATATTGATGCGCTCTGCAACGGTATAGATGATCTGCCTACAGTGCCGGAATCAATTCGTGGAGCGCTTATGGAGGAATGGAAAGCCAAGGGTGACGAATGGTTGCTTGGCGAGTTGCTTCGTCTTGACCCGGAATATTACCGCCGGGTAGACCAAAACAATTTGAAGAGAGTGTTTCACGCTGTGGAAATCACTCTCACAGCCGGGAAACCATACAGCAGCCTACTTACCGGTAAGACACGCCAACGTGATTTCCGAATAATAAAGGTAGCTTTAGGAGGGGAACGGCAGCGATTGTTCGACCGTATCAACCGCAGGGTCCTCAATATGGTCGATTCAGGCTTGGAAGAGGAGGCACGGGTTGTCTATTCCCGTCGTGAGCTTAACTCGCTCAACACTGTCGGGCTTAAAGAGATGTTTGCTTGGTTTGACGGAAAGATGACGAAAGAGGAAGCCATAGCACGCATACAGAAAAATACTCGCGTCTATGCCAAGAAGCAGCTTACATGGCATAAACGCGATGAGTCGTTGGTGTGGCTTAACTTCGAAGACCCTTACTGTGAAAATGTCAGAAAGATTTTGGCGTTATCAGGCAGAAAGTAGTCGAAACACCGGAGGGTAATTGGAACCCCGTAATATTCGGGAAAGAAAAAACGAAAGTGGTCGGTAAAACCGAAATCAGAGGTTGTAACCGATGGTAAACAACCATTCCTTGTTGTGTCCCCCCTGAAGAGGCTCTTTCCAAGCTTTCTTTCCGCCGGCAAGGTAATGGATAAAGAAGGAATAACGACGCTGGAAAGATATGCCGCCTCCAATCTTCAGTCCTACGTCGAGCGACGCGGGCTTTGCGCGACTAACTCTAAGCGGATCGGTAGGCTTGGATTGTGGCTCAACCACCTGGACCTTATCTGTAGCTGAGTCGTAGAAGTAATACTGCACGTATGGTCCCGCTTCGGCTATTGCCCTGAGATTGTCTGCAAGGTTAAGTTTCAGGGACACGAGTATGGGTACTGTCAGGTTTACGGAGCGGTCATGGCCGAGCTGTGACAAGTCATCCGATTCATGGTTTTTGTCATAATAGATGTGGGCATAGGCGTAATTGCTGCTGCGTGTTTCAATGAAAAGCCCCGGCTGCAGGGATACGAAATCGCGAATATTGATATCTACCACGCATCCCGCATCCACTCCGGTGCCCCAGCTGTTGACACTCCATTGATTGAATGCCCCCTTTGGGAACGTGCGGTTGGAGGCGTTTATGCCCAGGCGCAGCCCAATGTCAAAAAGCTGAGCGGGCTCCTCGTTGGAAAAAAAATTCTGTGCAGACGCTGAGGTGGCGAAAGCGACAACTAAAACATATAAAATAACTCTTAATGATTTCATAAAGATGGTTTGAAATTCAAAAAACAGATATTGGGAGGCATATGCTGAAAAAATGCTTTTCTGCCTCACAGGAAGCCGTTGAGATTCCAAACGGCAAAATTACGTAAAAATATCGGCAATTAAAATTAAATATTTAATTTTGCAGAAGAATTTCACCTCCGGGTATGAAGTTGAAAACAATTACTAACCTTAATAAATGAAATGGCACCAGTAAAACCAGTAAATCTGATGACCGGCGCAAAAGATTACATCTTGATAGTGTTTGGTCTTTGTCTCTATGCTTTGGGCTTCACTGCGTTTATCCTGCCTCACGAAATCGTGATTGGCGGATTGAGCGGTGTTGGCACTCTCGTCTATTTCGGCACTCACGGTCTGATTCCGGTGGCTGTCACACAGTATGCCTGCAACCTAATTCTTCTGAGCATCGCCTTTAAGATAGTGGGCAAGACCTTTGTGTTGCGCACCATTTTCGGCGCCACGGTGCTCTCGCTTGCAATCGGCCTTATGGAAGGTTTCTTCATGAGTCTTGAGCATCCTATCATTACCGACATATCTATGAGCGGAATATTAGGAGCGATACTTTGCGGCACGGGCATAGGCATAGTGTTCGTACACAACGGGTCGTCGGGTGGAACTGACATCGTGGCGGCTATGGTGTCGAAAGTGAGCAATGTGAGCATCGGCAGAACAATGATCTATACCGATATGCTTATCGTGATGTGCTCCATCTTCCTGCCGTTTGACGGTCCGTTTGAGGATAGACTTGAGGTAAGGGTACCGCTCATTGTCTATGGTCTTGTGGTCACCTTTATCGTGGCTTATATGACAGACATGATCATCAACACCAACCGTCAAGCCACACAGTTTATCATCTTCTCCAGCAAATGGGAAGAGATTGCCGACCGTGTGAATAAGGAGGCACAGCGAGGCGTTACCGTGTTAGACGGTTTGGGCTGGTATTCCAAGCACGAGGTGAAGATACTGATGGTATGGTGCCGAAAGAT
>CAMWTL010000261.1 GCA_947177145.1 uncultured Porphyromonadaceae bacterium | reverse complement strand
CCCCACGCCCATGAAGGACCCCAGCCCCAGCTCGGCCCCCAATTCCAAGCATACCAGGGATCATAGAACGACACATTCCAGCCCCAGGTGCCGACATTAAAGCCCCAACGGTTATAGTAAGGCCATCCATATGAATAATATGGTGTGAAAACCGGAAGTCCGGCATCGTTGATTACAATCTCAACATTGCCATAGGCGTTGGCAAGGACATCGCCAAGAAGATCGGCATTGTCTACCACAATAGTCGGATTATAGTATTTCTGTATCTGTTGGGTATACACGAAGTCTTCACCGTTTTCAACACCGCGTCCTATCGTATCAATTGGAGTGACATAGTATTGATCACGGCGATTATATGCGTCAACATCCATATCCGCCATATTGGCGATATAGTTTGATTGTTTCTTTTGCTTTTTTGTTGCAGTAGTCTGGCTCTTATCTTTATTGGGATTATAATAGATGTCATCGTCAAAATAGCTTTGGCCAAGCATTGTAGACGTGGTTATCAAGAGGAACCCCGAGAGTATCAGTTGATGTTTCATAATTCTAATCCTTTAACTTATTTACTTATCTGACACTTAAACGTCAAAAAAGTTTAATTCTTGTATCTTTTTATAGCCATTCGGTCCATTGTGTCTACGCATTGGGTCAGAATCGCAGATAAAACGGCTTGCAAAGCGTCCGGTAGCGTAAGGTTGGCTCTCCGGTCAACTCATACATGACCAAGTGTTCTTCCTGAAAAGTAATGGGAGCTTCCATATCTTGGCAATATACCATTTCTATCATTATGCGTTTTTCCGGCGACGTGGAATGATCCCTTACATAGCATACTCTATGAGGAATCATATTTGCACTACGGGCGCATTGAAACAGCGCCTCCCCCTTTTCAGCCGGGGCAATCAGGGCAAGCCGCCCTTTCGGACGGAGCAAGCGGCATGAATTTACAATTAGCGACTCAGGCGACAGATCTCCCTGATGTCGCGACCTCTCTCTTGGAGTGGAGGGGTCTTTTACACCGGAGTCATAAAAAGGGGGATTGCTTACGATTAAATCATATAGATTTTCATTATTCACGTCTCCTTCTTCATTTTTATTCCGACATATCATCTTACTCCTACACACTTCGTCGAATGATATTCTATCAATCCTGATTCTGTCATTCCAAGGCGACATCTCCACATTTTCCTTTGCCTCTTCCACTGAATTGGGATCAATGTCTATACCGTCAATCAAAGCTTGACTGTTACGTTGGGCAAGCATTAACGCTATCAGTCCGCAACCGGTGCCCACATCAAGTATATGCTCCCCGTTACTGGTTGCCCAAGCTCCGATTAGCACCCCATCTACCCCGACTTTCATCGCACTCCGGGCGTGCTTTACTGAAAATTCCTTAAATTTAAACAGCCTCTCCTTCATACAGGTCGGTTTTTTGTGCAAAGATAATCACAATGCGGAAAATATTCAGCTGTTATATTAAGAAAAATACCTAACTTTGCAGTATGCAAAAGATAAAACATCGACTTATGAACTCCCCAAAGCCCGACATCCAGGTCAGCGGCTCAATCATAGCAGAATTTCCTACCGATGAGGATGCAAAGACGTTCAATTTCGGGAAAGAGATTCCCATACTCCCACTCCGTAATGTGGTGGCTTTTCCCGGTATGCCTGTGCCAGTGCCACTCACTAATGAAGACGACGTAAAGATTGCTGAGGAACTTTATAGCTCCCACTCCTGTGTCCTCGCCATTCCGACGAAATCACCCGATTCGGAAGCTAATCGTCTTAGAGATTTTTATCCATATGGCACTGTGTGCAAAATCGGTAAGGTTCTGAAAATGCCTGAGATGGATCCGGTGGTTTTCCTGCTCGGCGGTCCACGCGCACGCCTGAAAAAAATCATCAGTAAAAAGCCTATGGTGACAGGTGAAATAACCGTAGGCGCGGAACTTGTCATTGAGGACAACTACGAGACGGATTATCTTATGGAGAATATCAAGTCTTCCTTTGATAAGCTCCTCTCCTTTGTGCCCGACCACGAGAAGCAACGTGTAAACTTTGAGGTGGAAGACATAGCCGACCAGCCTGTAGCAGGAGTTTTCTTTATGATTTGCAACTCTCCCCTTTCGCACGAGGAGAAGGCACAACTGTTGGGTGCGAAGAATTTTAAGAGTCTTTTAGAGAATTTCGTCCGCTATCTCGATTTGGCGTTGCAGAAGCTCGAAATCCAAGCCAACATACATCGTCGCACCCATCAGGCTCTAAATGACCAGCAGCGGAATCATTTCCTCCAGCAGCAGCTCCGCAATATAAAGGAGGAATTAGGTGAGGGTGACGCATCCGATATGGGTGAACTTCAGGAACGGGCAAAGAAAATGCCCTGGAGCAAGGAGGCAAGAGCTCACTTCGAAAAGGAATTGAAGAAACTTGAGCGATTTAATCCATCCAATCCGGAATATTCAATTCAGTATTCTTATCTCGACACACTCCTTTCATTACCCTGGAATAAATATTCTCCCGACAGCTTCTCACTATCAAAGGTTGAAAAGATACTTGACCGTGACCATTTCGGACTTGAGGAGGTGAAGGAGCGTATCATTGAGCATATGGCAGTGCTGAAATTGCGTAACGACATGAAAGCACCCATAATATGTCTCTATGGACCTCCGGGTGTCGGTAAGACATCCTTGGGTAAGTCAATTGCCGATGCTCTCGGCAGAGAGTATACCCGCGTATCATTAGGTGGGCTACACGATGAAGCTGAGATAAGAGGACATAGGCGCACATATATCGGAGCGATGCCCGGCAGGATAATTGCTGCGTTGGAAAAATGCGGTACAGGTAATCCGGTCTTTGTGCTTGATGAAATTGACAAAATAGGCAAGGACTTTAAGGGCGATCCCTCTACCGCTCTTCTCGAAGTACTTGATCCTGAACAAAACTCAAAATTTCATGACAATTATCTTGACATAGACTACGATTTGTCTAAGATTCTCTTTTTAGCCACTGCCAATAATCTTTCAGATATTTCCCGTCCACTTCTTGACCGAATGGAAATTATCGAGATTAGCGGTTATATTCCGGAAGAGAAAATAGAGATTGCCGCTCGTCATCTTGTGCCCAAAAGCCTTGAAGAACATGGATTCGCTAAAAACGAGGTCACTTTCTCTAAACCTGCTTTAGAATTAATCGTGAATCGGTACACACGTGAATCAGGAGTACGCCAGCTCGAAAAGAAGATTGCAAAGGTGCTTCGTAAGGTTGCGCGTCTGAAAGCATCCGACAAAGAGTTTCCCAACGTGATAGATGTAAAGCAGGTCACGGAATTTCTCGGCAAAGAGGA
>CAMWTL010000260.1 GCA_947177145.1 uncultured Porphyromonadaceae bacterium | reverse complement strand
CTGTTCCTAATCGGATTTGTAGTAGGCAGACATAAGGTCTACGCCGACCTGGCAGCTCACCGGCATCTGCTGAAGGAGATAATGCGTTGGGGACTCTGTATAGGTTTACCCCTATCTGTGATCTACGCCATCAGCGGTGTCAACGGTCATTATTGGGGCAACACACTCCACACCGTTCTCTATACACTGAGCGTCTACCCCCTCGGCTTTGCCTACGCTGCCATATTAGGGCTGATATGTATTCGCCACAGCAATCTTGCCGTATGGAAATGGTTTGCCTATCCCGGACGCATGGCACTGACCAACTACATAAGCCAATCACTCATAGGCATATGGCTTTTCTACGGCATCGGTCTTGGACTCGGAGCATCCCTCGGATTAGGGCAAACCGAACTCGTAGCTTTAGGAGTCTTCCTCTTCCAGATATTCTTCAGCAAGGCGTGGCTTCATTTCTTCCGCTTCGGGCCGTTGGAATGGATCTGGCGAATGCTCACCTACGGCAAATGGCTCCCCCTAATCAAATAAACTATCATCTCTCAGTCAGTCTTCCAATTGCATATACCGGGATAATTGAAATAACTCGTTTCGTTCCCACATCATCATATGTCAATACGCCAAAGTTTTCAAGTGATGTCCTTACCGCCTTATAAAGATTCTTCTTCGCCATAAACAAACGAAGACTTTTCATCTTTCCGGAGACCCCTGCTTTAACCTCAATCGGCAATACCACCATATTGCTTGGTATCACATAATCCACTTCAGATGTTGTGCCATTAGCCAAATTTTCCCAATAAAACAACTCATATCTATGACGGAAATTTGCAGCTTTGACCAACTCCCACCCCACAGACAACTCAGCAAGATTACCCTTATTGACAAGATCCTCAGCCGTTCCGGCAAGAATAAGTTGATTCACCGGTTCTGAACCTCCGAAGTCTAAGTCAAGGACCCTGAGAAGCAGACCACTGTCTATATAAATATACTTTGTAAATTTCTCATTCACCTCTGCTCCCAATGGCAACCCATTAGCGGCGGTATGACGTATAGCCTTTATCAAACCTGCCTCAGACAACAATCCCAAAGCCTTCTTTACCTCTTCTATGCTGTATCCCCCTGTCACTTTGCTGAAAACAAACTTCTTACCTGTTTGGGCAATAACGCTTTGAAGAGTATTACGCAACAATTCCGGATCAATTTTAGGAGTATACTTAGCAAAATCATCATAATATGATTGCTGAATATCAGCCAACTCCGACATACATTCCTGAAAATCACCCGTCTCAACCCAAGCCATCACACTTGCTGGCATCCCTCCTACCATTAAGAAAGTACGGTAAACACTCACCAAATCATTATGCAGAGGTTCAAACAGAGGTTTTTCCGGTGAAGCAATGCGTATAGCTTCACACCATTGACCTTTTCCTATGGCTCGCAGAAACTCCCCAAAAGAGAAAGGATACATAAACATTGAACTAACTCTGCCCACTCCATACGAGGAAAGCCTTTTCAGTGCAAACTCTAACAAAGAACCGGCTGCCACTACATGAAGAGACTGCATCTCTTCCTTAAAAAACCAAAGAGATTTCAAAGCAGCTTCACAATCCTGAATTTCATCAAGGAAAAGCAACGTCTTACCGGGTATTATAGGAGTGGAATACAGAATACTAAGCTTTTCGCAGATACTGCTAACGCTTTGTTCCTGTTCAAACAAATTCTTTATGTCTTTACGTGATTCAAAATTAACTTCCACATAATATTCAAAACTCTTCCCCAAATGGCGAATCGAACTCGATTTACCGATTTGTCTTGCCCCTCTCACCAATAAGGGTTTACGGTTTCGACTATTTTTCCAAGCCGAAAGTTGGATATCAATATTTCTCTCGATATATGCCATAAAACAACAGATAAGCTAATTTGATATAAGGCCAATTTATAGCAAGGCTCCACTTACCAACCTCTCTCCTTTTGACCAATGTGGCAAAGTTAATAATAAATTAGCATATTTTCAGCCTATTACAAGCAAAATCTGAAAAATAAAGAGGAATAATAGCCCATTTTTCCTAAAAACAAAGAGGAATAACTGCCGGTATTCTGAAAAATAAAGAGGAACTACCCTGCTTCTCGCAAGCATTCTACAAATCAGGCTGCCGGGGTCTTGCGAAGCACCTTGTCGGTTATGGCACAGACGCAGGAATCCGACCATACGTTCTCAGCGGTCTCTATCATATCTATGATGGTATAGATAGGCAAGATTATGCCCATAATGCCCACATTCGCCCCGATGCCTGACATTAATGACAATGTTAGGAAGTAGCAGCCCATCGGCACACCGGCATTGCCAACCGCCGACAACACCGAGATAAAAAGCCATGTCAGCATCGTGACCCAAGTGATGGACATACCATTATTCTGCATCACGAAAAGCGACGTCACAAGGATAAAAGCTGCACATCCGTTCATATTGACTGTGGTGCATATCGGAAGCACGAAGCGTGACACTTTCGGATTCACCCCAAGACGCTTCTCGGAATTTTCCATTGTCACCGGCAACGTGGCAGCTGAACTCTTCGTGAACAATGCCATAAGCACAGCGGGCATCATCCCCTTCAAAGTCTTTATCGGGTTAAGTCCCTTTATCAGAAGAAATATCGGAAGCACCACGAAGAACTGCGTGCAATTGCCAGCCACAATCACCAACACATATTTACCCAACGAATCAAGCATTACACCACCGCTCACCTCAGCCGTAAGCTGTGCCGCAAATGCCACGATACCGATTGGCAAAACAGCTATAAGCCAACGTATAAGCACAAACAGCAATTCCTGCAAGCCAAGCAGTCCGTTGACCAGTGACCGCTTAGGCTGAGTATCAGGCATCTTGGAAATCGCAATGCCGGCAGCGAAACAAAGCAGCAACAGAGCCAACACATTGCCATCAAGAAACGGCTTAACAATATTATCAGGAATCACCGACATCAGATGGTCGGCATACGAAAACTCCACCTTATCCACACCCTGCGGGTTCTCAGCGTTAATCACCCCCGCAGGCAAATTACCCGGAGCCACAACCACATAATAAATCAGCCCCACCAAAGCAGCAGCGGCAGTGGTAAGCAACGTATAAGTGACGGCAGTTCGGAACATACGCCCCATCTCCTTCCCTCCGCCTAAAGAAGCAAGTGTAGTGATGACCGCCAACACAATAGTAGGCACAGCCAACAACCTAAAAAGCCGCGTATACACCGTAGCAATAAAAGACATAACATTATTGACCGCCTCAACGTGCAGCAATCCCACACCTACGCCCACAACCAGCGCAGCCAACCAAATAATAATCTGATACTTCTTCATA
>CAMWTL010000259.1 GCA_947177145.1 uncultured Porphyromonadaceae bacterium | reverse complement strand
CCACGGGTGAGGTGATTGATGCACTGTGTAGGGGAGGGGTGGATATGATCGAGGTGGGCATACCGTTTTCCGACCCTATGGCAGACGGACCAGTGATACAGAACAGCGGCACTGTCGCTCTGCGTAACGGTATGACCTTGCGTACCCTTCTTGATCAGGTAGAGGAGGCACGTAAACGGAATTCAGATGTGCCTTTTATAGCTATGGGCTATCTGAATCCGATTATGCAGATGGGAGCTGAGAAATTTTTCAAGCGTGCCAAGGAAGCGGGTATAGATGCTGTGATTATCCCCGACTTGCCATTTGACACTTATATGGAAGAGTATAAGGATCTGAGCCGTAAGTATGACTTGCCGATGATTATGCTGATCACTCCTGAGACCTCGGAAGAACGCATCCATCTGATTGATGACCACTGTGACGGTTTTATCTATATGGTTTCTGCTGCCTCCACCACCGGCGCACGTGACCGCTTCACAGAGGAACAACTCGCCTATTTCAAGCGAATCAACGATATGGACCTAAAGCATAAGCGTCTTATCGGCTTTGGCATTTCGAACATCACAACTTTCGACGAAGCTTGCCGTTACAGCAGCGGAGCCATAATCGGTTCGCAGTTCATCAAATGCCTTGCCTCAGCCCCCACTCCCGAAGCAGCCGTCAACGACCTCCTGACCCGCATCGGCAGAAAATAGCTATGTAAATCAGTTACAAATCAGGTATATCTTAGAGTTAGAAAAACAAGTTAGGTGTGTATATTGGATTTAGAAGAATAAGTTGCAAGTTAGGTAAATAGGTTACGACTCAGAAGAATAGATTGCGAGTTAGAGGAATAGATTGTAAGTTAGAAGAGGATAGAATCAAGTGACAAATACAGAAATGCCGTGCCAAATCATAGCACGGCATTATTTTTTGAAGCTTCCTAAGTTGAAAAAATTACTCTTGCACCGCTTGATTTTCCCTTACCTTTAGAAGTTATAGCCATTCTGATCTTTCTGACTCCGGGCAAGATTTCTACCCCTAAAAGGGATTCTGTTTAAGATCTTTTTGAAATTACGATAAATCAGAGCGTAAACTCTTATATTTCTTCGCCAATCGCTTTACTTCCTCATCAAAGTCGGGAACAGTGCTAATCGTCCAGTTCAGCTAAAAGATTATCTAAGGTATTAAGACGAATTGTTCCTTCCTTTGCTAATTTTACCTGCCTCAATCCATTTGCAATATGGATGGTAATATCTTCCTTATACTTTTTTTTCATGAAGGGATTTTGCAAGTTTCTTTACATAGACCAATAATCTGCTCATAGCACTATCATCATCTACGATGGTGCTCATCTCTTATTATTTGTGAGGTGATATTCATATTTTTTATTTTATGACGAATTGTATTGCAATTTATTATACCATCAATAGAAAAATGCTCATTACGACTTGGCCAGAAACACCTGCAGTTTGCAACCTTGGCTTATGAGTGGATTTGCCATTCCCAGGAGGCGATGTTGCGGGTCTTTGTGGAGAAGTTGATGCCGACGAGGAGTATTTTTTTGTTACTTCTTTGATATGGAAGCCAATAACGTTTGTTTTGAATCTGCCGGAGTGCTTCCTTTGCCGTGCGATCGAGTTTTAGTTCGATTATATAGATGACATTGGGCATTTCGAGCACCATATCTATGCGACCGTCTGCCGTATCTTTCTCAACAGTCGTCTTTATGCCTATGAGGTTGAACAGGATGAGGAGGTTATTTTCATAATATATTTCAGGCATCTTGTGGGTAAGGTGATTCGAGATGTCAGCTAAAAAACTCTGTAAGTGCAGCATAAGTCTATCGACATCCATCTCACGGGCATACTTACGCAGGATAAGAATATCGGCTGTGGTCTCTTCGCGTCGTTTATGGGAGATGAGAGGTAAAAGATCGCCAAATATACCTTCACTGACCTCCTTGTTGGGTATGCCCAACCGATATGCCCAGCCATCTTCGAATGATTCCTTTAGGGTGAGATAGCCTGTTTGAAAGAGCAATGCTTCCAATTTAAGGCCATCAAGTTCTGTGGCTCCAAGTTGCGTTTTCTCAACGATGGGATTTAGAACGTTAATAAGGTCTTTGGAATCAGAAAGTTTGCTGATCTGTTTCCACAGAAATTCGGATGTGCCACTCACAAACCAATAGGAGTCGATGATTCCTTCAGGAAAGGTCTGGATAAGACTGTAAGGGTTAAATATATCGAGCGACATATCACCGAAATGATAACCGTCGTAGCGTTCTTTCAGCAAGTGTAAGGCACTCTGATAGTCTATTCCTTTAGCCTCCGCTACTGTTTCGATTCCAGCTTGGCATTTCTCTTCCAATTCCTTCTGCGTAATACCGCATATACCGGAGTATAAGGGATTAAGGGTAATGTCGCGAAGATTGTTCATCCCGCTGAACACCGACATCTTGCTGAAGCGTGTTATGCCGGTAAGAAAGCAGAAGTGGAGCTGGTCAGCTTTCGATTTAAGCACTGAGTAGAGTCCTTTCAGCGTAGACCTCATCCTCTCGTGAACATCGGGTATGTCGATGGTGGAGAACAATGGGTTATCATATTCGTCGATTAGTACGACTACACCGTTACCTGATTGTTCGTATGCCCGTTCGATTATGCCGGCAAACCTACTTCCGAAGCTGGTCTCATCGGTATTTTTCCCATATATGTTTTCCCATTTGCTCAGGGTAGCGTGTAGATAAGCATTAAGACCTTCATATTTAGACATATCGTCAGCGGAAAGATCAAACCTGAGAACCGGATGTTGTATCCAATCTTTTTCGAGCGATGAGATAGCCAGTCCGTTGAATAGCTCACGTTGACCCTTAAAGTATGCTTCCATAGTGGAGATGAGAAGACTTTTACCGAATCGGCGGGGACGGCTCAGAAAGAAATATTTCCCTTTTGATGCCATACGGTAGATATACTCTGTCTTATCCACATAAAATTGCTTCTTCATGCGGATTGTGGTAAAGCTGGAATCTCCGATAGGGTATGTAATCTCATCCATAAGGGTCAATGTTTTAGTATCTGCTTACAAATATAGCTGATTTAATCCTATCTGCCAAAAATAAGTGTACGGATACTGAATAATCAGTTTCAACTACTACAACTTCCAAGGCATTATGCCGTTATAGGAGTAAACTATAATCGGTTTTAAGTTTATCATATACCTTGCTTCGTCTCATAGGTGGAAGTGAGGGTGTGACATAGTATATGACACAGATTAGGAAAAGAGAATATTGATATGATACGGATAAGTAAAACAGGATGTTGATATGATACAGATTAGGAAAGGGGAGTACGGGGATATTGATGCAATAATGTCGTGCTATGATCAAGCACGACATTATATGCGTGTGAACGGTA
>CAMWTL010000258.1 GCA_947177145.1 uncultured Porphyromonadaceae bacterium | reverse complement strand
AACCTAAAAACTCATTATGAAACTCCAAAAATTATTTATTGCTGTCGCTGCCTTCGGTCTGCTGACATCCTGCGGTGAAAAGAAACCGCAGTCTGCCCTGATAAAAACTGAGATACCGGAACGTCCTGCCGGACAGACCGACATGATTGGCTTTGCAGCCGAACCACTCGACACAGTGCGTGTCGGCTTCATCGGGTTAGGAATGAGAGGTCCCGATGCCGTAGAGCGTTTCACATACATCCCGGGTACAAAAGTCGTGGCTCTTTGCGACATCGACTCAGCCCGTGTTGAATCAACCCAGAAACTGCTCGATAAAGCCGGGAAACCCCGTGCCGCAGCTTATTACGGTTCGGAAGATGCTTGGAAACAGCTCGTTGAGCGTGACGACATTGACCTCATCTATATCGCTACCGACTGGAAACACCACGCCCCGATGGGTCTTTACGCAATGGAAAACGGTAAGCATGTGGCTATTGAAGTGCCCGCTGCCACCTCTCTCGAAGAAATATGGGATCTTGTCAACACATCTGAGCGCACTCGTAAGCATTGTATGATGCTTGAGAACTGTGTCTACGACTTCTTCGAGCTTAACACTTTGAATATGGCACAAGCCGGACTTTTCGGTGAAGTTCTTCACACTGAGGGTAGTTACATACATAACCTCAAAGAGTTCTGGGGAGAATACTGGAATAATTGGCGTATGGACTTCAACCAGGAACACAGAGGCGACGTATATCCCACACACGGGTTCGGACCGGCTTGCCAGCTTCTCGACATCCATCGTGGCGACAAAATAAACACTCTCGTCGCAATGGACACAAAGGCTGTCAATGGTCCTGCATATATAAAGGAAACTACCGGCAAGGCACCGGAATCTTTTGCCAACGGAGACCATACCATGACGATGATGCGCACCGAAAACGGTAAGACCATCCACATCCAGCACGACGTGATGAATCCCCGTCCCTACTCCCGTATGTATCAGCTCACAGGCACAAAGGGGTTTGCCAATAAATACCCGCGTTCGGGCTACGCATTTGAGCCGGAGCAGATGGACTCTACAATAGTGCCCGACCACGAAAATCTTTCCGCTCACACTTGGATCTCCGAAGAGCAGCAGGAAGCCCTGACCAAGCAATACACCCATCCAATCATCACGGAAGTCGGAAATATGGCTAAGGAGGTTGGCGGTCATGGCGGTATGGACTTCATTATGGATTACCGCCTTGTTTACTGTCTCCAAAACGGTCTGCCGCTCGACATGGATGTATACGACCTTGCCGAATGGAGTGCAATGGCTCCGCTCAGTGCCATCTCTATTGAAAACGGCTCAGCTCCTGTAGCCTTCCCCGACTTTACCCGTGGAGGATGGAACAAAGTTCAAGGCTACCGTCATGCTTACAAAAAATAAATATGGAAAGGCGATCTCTGCATCGCTCCACGTAATAGTATCTACATTCACATAAACTACTGATACGGTCATAAGGAAGCATTAAGAGGGCGTCTTATGACCGTATCTGCTTTTTTTCGCCCAATTCCTTCCGTACACCGATTTCATCTGTACTCCAATTCCTTACATACACCGATTCCATCTACACATCCGCTTCCCACCGCCCAGCGGACACAAGCAATCATACGCTTACTTTTACTATTTACGACTTTCATATAGACACATTCCCTAAATAATCACATAAATACCGAGGCTAAAGTTGCAACATTGCAGAAAAAATATCAAAAAATCTCTCTAAAAAATTGAAATATTACAGAATTCCTGCAAATGGCAGTAAGGGGTATTAACTTTGCAGTATCAAAATTCATTCATTTACCTGACACCATATTCAGATATATGAATCAAGTCTAACCTTTAAAACCTCATCATTATGTGCCGCAATGCTATTCTCCCCACCGCCCTCAAGTCAGACCAGTCAGACAATCTGCTTATCCGGCTCACATACGTTTTCAACCGTTGGCTCAAGATGCTCAAATCATATGGCAGACTTGACGAGGCATCTCTTAGCAGCGATTTCTCAATCATTGCCAAAGTCATAAAATCAACCGAGACCAACAACGCTATTAAAAATGCCGTGACTCGCTGCCGCGACCTTGCATTGGCAGGAAGCAATGACCTCTCGGTCTTTACGAAAGCTCTCCGGCATACTCTGACATTGATGTGTAACGCACAGGAAGACAAATGTATCCGGAGAATCAAGAAGAGCTATGCTGACCAAGGTATGACAGAGCGTTACCGTCCCCTCTCCAAGCGTTTTCAGAAAGAGAAAATCCGCAAAATCGGACGTACACTAAGCTACACCAACGCACACACCGATTCACCGGAAACGACGAAACTCGTAAGACGCTTTGTTGAAAAAAGAGCCGCGCAGACCGTGTTCAAGCAGTCAGGCAAACCTCACAGCCGGAGCAACCGATTCCGCCAGAGCGTTCGACGTGCCGTCTCCTTTAGCCTCTACAATGCCACTTTCACCGACTACGATGCCCAGAAACGTGCCCACGGTACCCACTGGAAAGTCTCAATCAAACCCTCCACAGGTGAAAAGGTATTGAAAGCCAAACACTGCTACCTCACCTTTGAAGACGCCATGGCAGTATGCAACCGCTACGCAAATCAGCATCCGGAAGACCCATATCCCATGGTACCTTACCTCTGCGATCACTGCGGCAAATGGCACATCGGCCACGACCGCACCAACACCCTCACCACACCACAACAAAATATTGACATTCAATACGTAAGCTGATTACAACAGTAGAAATAATTAAAATAGAGTAATGAGGGTTCTCCAATGACATTATTTGGTTATGTATATACCTAATGATGTCATTTATAAAGTGCTCTAGAGATGCTTTTCAGGGTCATATGCTCTGAAAAGCATCTCTTTTATCCGAAATATTTCATCAATTGTTATATAATGCACTGAATCGTTAGACAGCTTGTAAGCATACGGTGAAGCACGTATGCTTACAATTCATCGAAAACATCAGGGTTGTCGGTGGTCTTGACATTATCAAAATCCACTTATATATGGTGTTCAGTATCACGGATGTAAACATCTAAATACTCATAGTCAGGCATAATCTAAAGAATTAACCTTTGAATACAGAAGAACGATGAAATTTCATGAACTCCTGTCGCGCATCATCTAAAGGCAATAGTTGAACAAATTGTCCTTCCACAACACCGAGACGCTTTTTGTTCATTGGAGAAATCCAATTGGATAACATAATCCGTCTATCCTCTGTGAATGTCATAAACCCACGGTCGAAAAGCTTGTCGTAAAGTGGTGATAGCATAAAGCCATTTTTAGGATCTAACTTTTCAACATCAGTAGCAACTGCCCAAGGTTTAATATGGCTTGCAATGAGAAGTCGTTCATCATTAATCATAGTAATAGGACAGAACGGACATTCAGCCAATAACTTCT
>CAMWTL010000257.1 GCA_947177145.1 uncultured Porphyromonadaceae bacterium | reverse complement strand
TTTTCTTTTCCCTAAGAAACCGACTCTCGCAAGCCTGATTTTCTATGATACCATCCACTTTGTATGGGGCGAGGTTTCTACTGAAATTTGTATGGAATTTTGTATGGGATAAAAATGAAATCCGCCGTAACTTTGTGTGTTACAGCGGATTCACTTTGTTTAGTTGCGGAGAGAGAGGGATTCGAACCCCCGGAGGTGTTACCCTCAACGGTTTTCAAGACCGCCGCAATCGACCACTCTGCCATCTCTCCTGACATTTGATTGGTAAAAACTCTTAGCTCGTAGCCGCAAAACTCTTAGCTCTTAGCTTATAGTCTTTACCCCTCGTTTGCGAGTGCAAAATTACAACTTTTTTTGCACATCACCAAATTTTTTCGCTATTTTTTTAAATTTTTCTTTATTGTCTTTAGAAGTTCGTGTTTATCAGTGTCTCCGCTGACTTCCCATATCATCATTCCCCCCAATCCGTTTTGGGTTACATACTCCGCTTTGCGTTGCAAAGACTTCTTATCGTCGAAAGTCATAACCATATTTCCATCCTCATCTACATAATATGGTACACACGCCTTCTCATCATACATCTCTTTCAGACCATCCTTCTTCTCCAACTTGTTATAGTTGACGAAATCGGGATACACATCCTTATTGCCATGTCCATAGAAAGGGACACCCAAAACTATCTTATTAACCGGTACACCTCCCGAAACGTGTGCCCGTACACCCTCATCAGCCGTCATATCGCCACTAAGAGGACTGCGGAAAAGTGAGGAATGATGATATGGAGGACGATTCAGGTCATACGCCATAATATTCACAAAGTCAACATAAGGCATAATCGGCTTGAACTCATAAAATCCTACCGTAGCAGGAGAGGCAAGGGTCAATAATGCTTTTGAACCTAAAGCCTCCCTCAAATCACGCATCAAAAGAATATAGTTGTCTTTATCCGCTTTAGAACTGCTTATGCCCGCAGCCGAGCTGCCCGGATATTCCCAATCAATATCAATGCCATCCAGCCCATACTCATCCATTACCCTACGGCAATCTTGTGCAAACGCCTTGCGTTTCTCAGGATCGGCTGCCATCTCGCTGAAGTTGCCACTACCCCAACCTCCGATTGAAAGTTGCACCTGGAGTTTCGGATTCTTTTTCTTTAAAGCAACCACATTCTTGAGGCGTGAGGCATTGTCAATGCGCACTCCGTCAAAACTGTCGGTGACATGACCAAAGGCATAATTAATATTGGTCAGCAATTTAGGGTCAGGCAACGTCTTACTCCAAGAAGTGACGTAACCTACTATCCGTTTATTTTGAGCCGCATCACAAAACAGCGACATAACTGCAGCACTGATCAGCAACAAGTATTTTAAGAATCTTAATTTCATATTAATTCCGTATATTTTTAAATGCAATACTAAATTATGATATACAACTATGGCTATTGATCATATTAAGTATGTATCTTAAATTATGATATAATTTTAAAGCCGGTTTGATGGCACAATAGGGTTGCTATTATAACTGAAAGACGGTTTGGAAGATCGTGTTATAGGGCAATGAGGAACATATTAATTTGCGACACATACTTAAAGTCACAAATAGGCTCATATCGCAACATCACCAAACATCACCTCACTGCATCTGTAACAGGCGGTCGATGATATGACGATCGTTGCTCAGACGCGGCACCTTTCGCTGACCGCCTAACTTATGGCTCCCCGCACTCTTCAGCCAATCGTCGAAAAGACCGTGACGTGCTGATATTATCTGTGGGCTCTCAAGGAAAATCGACTTACTGCGCTTCGCATCGTAATCGGAGTTAAGGCGACGCAGTTCCTCATCAAGCACTTTGGCAAACTCCTCCACATCAGCAGGACGGTTGCCCCATTCAATCACCCATTGATGACGACCTTTCTTACCTCTTGCGGCATATAGCGGGGCAGCCGTATAATTAAGTATTGAAGCAGCGCAACGGTCGCAAGCTATAGCCATAGCCCTCTCGGCATTATCTTCCATCAGTTCCTCGCCAAACGCATTGATAAAACTCTTCGTACGTCCGGCTATACGTATCTTAACCGGAGAGGTCTGGGTCACGCGAACCGTATCCCCAAGATGGTAACGCCAAAGTCCGTTGCTTGAAGAGATTACCATTTCATACACTTCACCCGGTGTAAGTTCCCATAGTGCCAAAGGTGTGCGGTCATCCCCCTCAACCGGGATGAACTCATAGAAAACATCCCTGTCAATGATCAGAAGCATAGACTGATCAGACAAGTCATTCTGCACGGCAAAGAAACCTTCCGAGGCATTGTAGGTCTCAAGGAAGTGCATCTTCTTCGGATCGGTGAGACGTTTATACTCGTCGCGGTAGGGTTCGAAGGAGATACCACCATGGAAGAACACCTCCAGATTAGGCCATACGTCGGAGAGCTTCTCCACCCCCTTTGCCTCTATAATCTTACGTATAACTGTGAGAAACCACGACGGAACGCCGGATATATTAGTCACATTACTATCTTTGGCAGCTTTCACAAGAGCCGGAAGCTTAGTTTCCCAATCAGGCAGGAGGGCCGTCTTTTTATCGGGAATCCTGACGTAATTAGCCACAGGATTAATCCTGCGTATCAACGTTGCGCTAAGATCACCAATATGCACTCCCGGGATATTCAAACCGAGTGAATTGGCAAACGAGCCGCCTAATATAAAAGCTTTCCCGTTAAACAGCTTACTGTCGGGCACCTGACGAAGATAGTGTGCCACGGTATCCGAACTTCCACGGTAGTGGTTGCCGGCAAGAGAGTCATCCGTAATCGGTATGTATTTCGACTTACCTCCACTTGTGCCTGACGATTGCGCAAAGTCGCGGCAACGTCCGGGCCAAAGGAGATCTCTCTCCCCTTTTATCATACGCATCACCAAAGGGCGCATCTCCTCATACTCAACAGAGGGCACCCTATAACGATAAGCTGACACAAAATCACGCTCCCTAAGAATTGAAGCGAAATCATAACGGCGTCCATATACTGTCTCTCTACCTCTCTCTAAGAGACTGCGTAAGACATCACGCTGAAGCGAGTCGGAATTTCGGGTCCAGGAGTCGGTCCTTTCGGCCTGTTTCACAAACCCGGGACGTATGAGCGGGGTTAAATCCATTGGTATGTCAGATTTGCGTTATCAAAATTCAGAGAAAAATTTGGGTTTGAATACAAGTCCTACACGCAGACGAGAGTGGAATTGCTTATAATCAATCAGATTCTCACCATAGCCGTTATAATATTGGGCATATAGATTGAGATTCATCTTATCTGACACTCGCCAGCTAACCTCCCAAATCGTGTTCATATTGAGATTCCATCCCTGACGCTTAACCCAGGTAAGACCCCATGACCATTCCTTGTTGGGAGTGGTGACCATAAGTCCACCCTGGTAAATGCCACAATA
>CAMWTL010000256.1 GCA_947177145.1 uncultured Porphyromonadaceae bacterium | reverse complement strand
CACCACTGTAATCAATGACCCGAAGAGCAAAAAACTCTTCGGGTCATTGATTACAGACTTATGTTATTGGTTAAAAGTTTAGGAGGAGAAATTAAGTACTGAACATCATTACGAATTGGTGAGGAGCTTGACGCGGTTTATGCCCTTGTTGGTGGGAACGACACGTTTGATTGTGCCATCGGGATTGAACTCCATCTTGTCGATACATACCTCTCGATGTACACCCGGATCTTTGTCAACGTAATTCTTGTTGATACGGTGATAAACAATATACCACTCATCCTTACCCGGAATCTGAATCACTGAATTATGCCCTGTGCCATAGATACCATTCTCCGGATCCTGAATGAGCACTATCGGGTCTTTAGCTACCTCAATCGGTCCTAACGGAGACTTCGATGTGCCATATGCCACGTGATAGTTCTTTGCGCCCGTATCATCCACACTCCAAAGGAAGTAGTAAAGCCCGTCGCGATAAAATACATACACACCCTCACGGAAAGCGTAATCGTCGAGAGTGCCACCCTCCGGAGTTATAACCACAGGATTGGAAATCGTGGTCATATCGGGAGTAAGTTCTGAAGCTACAAGATTACCGTTACCCCAATAGAAATAGGTCTTTCCACTTACAGGGTCGGTAAACACATCGCTGTCGATAAGCTGACCGCCGGTAATGTTAGTGTCAATCAGAGGATGACCGAGATCCTTGAATGGACCTGTCGGTGAGTCAGCAACCGCACAACCCAACACCTTACGGTCCTTCTCAGGATTATGACCGCTGAAATAGAAATAATACTTATACTTCCCATCTTCGAGTTTCTCCTCTATACAAGGTGCCCAAGCATTACCGGTAGCCCATGTCACTTGGTCAGTGGCAAGATCAAGAATACAGTTCTCCTTTTTCCAAGTCACAAGATCGGGCGAGGAATATACGTAAAACTCATGGCCGCCCCAACCGGGAGTGCCATCAGTAGTAGGATAAGCATAGAACATGTTATTCTTCTTGCTGTAAAGAATCTCCGGATCGGCATGGAAACCGGGAAGAGCGGGATTGGCATTGATGGGTGACTCAATCGGGAAAGCTTCGAGCACACGCTTTGTCTCCTCCGGAGTCAAGGGAATTACAGTGCCATGACGAGGAGTAAACGCACCCTTTGTTTCGGTCTGAGCCTCAAGTTTGAAGTTCTCAAGGTCATCGCTGGAACAGAACTGGTAGTAACCGTTGCCGTAGCAATCATACATTAATATCCATTTATCGGAATTTATAAGCTTATACATTCCGGCTCCCTCCACAGCCACGTCGGTCTGCTGAAGTGTACCCGACGGTTCGCTCCACTGGCTGCCCGGCTCCTTACCCGGCTCGGCAGTAAGACGCTTGGAAGTCACCTGACATATGCCACCTTGTCCCTCATTCTTATACACAAGGTGATACAGTCCGGTGCGCTCGTCATAGGCAATGTCGCCGTCAATCGTAGCTGAACCACGGTCATAGAAATAGACCGGATCGGTCATAAGGTCGGTGAAATCATCATTGGCATAGCAATAATATATCTTGTCATACTCACACTTACCATCATTGGTAAGTAGAGAGAAATAGACCATATACCTACCCTTGGTACCATCCGTATTCACATAGTCCGGATCCCAGATTACCTCCGGTGCCCAAACTCGGGTAACGTTCTTCCATTCAGGGAAACGGTCGGGGAAATGTACGGTGGAGTGCTGCCAGTTTACGAGGTCATCGCTCTTATACATCACGATACCACGGTTTGATGCCCAGCCCTCATTGCTCTTCATATCAGTGGCGACCATATAGAATGTCTTTCCATCCTGACCGCGAAGAATATGCGGATCGCGGATGCCGCGTTTGATAGCCACAGTGTCGGAGCTCATCACCATCCTTCCCCCGTTGAGCGGAGTGAAGTTGAAGCCGTCTGTGCCGATGGCGTAGTAGAGGTTCTCGTCCTGATTACTTGGGAAATAGACGAAAAGATACGAATCGTAGTTCTCCGGAGCCTTGGCTTTGGCAAGACCGAGTGCGGGTGCTACCATAGCTCCGGCAAGCAGACCGATTTTCAGATAAGATTTAAGTGTCATGATACTTCGTTAAGGTTTTGCCGACAATGGCAACCATTCGTAGGCGCAAATGCCGGCAAGGTTAGCTAATTAAACGCAAAATTAAATAAATTCCTGCAATTATTCACCCCCTTAATGAAAAAACCACGAATTTTTTCTTTTACTGACTCGGATTTACATTTATGCTCAATCCTCAACCAATCTTACACTTACCACTTCTGTAGATATTTCACCCAAGACACCACATTTACCGCATACTGCCGTCTGAATCTTTATGAAATCAATCTCTGATAGATTGGCTGCCGAACCATCAGGTTTGATGGCATCCGAAATGTGGAAGCGATTGTCGTTGCTTCCGGTATTATCGACATATCCCCATTCCAAAGGATAAGTGTACCACTGGCCAAATTCGTTGCGTCCGGAATTATCTGCCAGTCGCGTACCCCGCAACGTGTAGGAATCCTCCTCTATCCAAGAGGGATAATAATAGTCCTGCTTATGAAACGACGCTAAATAGTCTATTTCACCCTCTTCACCAAGATTGTCTTTCCACTTCACTGACATTCCCGGCGCGTCGGGTCGATAGTATGTAACAGCATAATCCCTTATGGTGGTGGCAGAATCCGACTCACTACCACGAAGTTCATACCATATATCATCGGGTAAGCCATTACCATTTATGTCTTGCATCACATAGACAATTCCCGGCTCGTTGGAAGAACCGGTTGCATTGGTAAACGCATTCCCTTCAATGATAAAATCCCCTATCGGACTGCCAAAGCCCACAATCATATAGCCTCCGAAAGCACCAAGAGAAACATAAGACTCTGATTTAAGACGCTCTGTAGCCCATTCGGCAGCCTCTTCAGCCGATATATCACCGGTGGACTCGTTGATAAACTGCCCCGGAGCCGGAGTATATTCATATACGACCAATTCGTATACAGGTTCGGGAGGAGTGATCGGCTCCACATCAATGATAGTGTCATCCCTGTTGCAGGACCAAGAACCTGCAACAGGGATGAGCACAGCAAACAGCTTTAACCAATTTTTCATTATTTCGCTATCTTGATGCTTGCCTTGCCGGCACGCACAACATACACTCCCGCAGGAAGATTGTCTATATCAAATGATGAGGCATCCGTGGCAAGGACCTTGTTGCCGGTAGCATCATATACTACGGCAAAATCCGCCCCGACAACGCTTACAGTCTTTGAAGCACGAGCGTAAGAAATAGTAGCTTTTGCCACTGAAAGATCCTCCACACCGGAAGTCTCGCTCTCCACGACCATCAGCTTATCCATACAGAAATAATTCGGGGTATTATCGCCATATTCACCGGAATCCGTTGATTTCAGAGTGAAATACAATTCGTT
>CAMWTL010000255.1 GCA_947177145.1 uncultured Porphyromonadaceae bacterium | reverse complement strand
GACACTATAAGTTCAGAACTTGCCACACCCGCAGCTCCCTTGCGGAAAAAGGGTGAGTATTCTATACTTGTATTGTCAAGCGTGTTCTGCTCCTTCAATTCATAACCGGCAGCTTTCATCTGCTCTCTTTCCCCTTTAAGTTCAAGATTACGCTTTTCCACCGATTTTAGTAAACCTGACAACTCATCAGCCCTGACCAAGGTAGGGGCAAGGAGGAGCAACAACGATATGATTATTTTTTTCATCTCAAAAATTTATTCGTAATTAAAGATTTACCTCTGCAATATTTCCCTCTGCCTTTACTTTCGATTTACGATGCATCCAGCTATACATAATCGGAATCAGAAAAGCATTAAGGAAGGTAGAAGAGAGCAGTCCGCCTAAAATCACCTGTGCCATCGGGCTTTGAATCTCGTTGCCCGGCAGCTCCCCCTTCACGGCAAGCGGAATCAATGCCAATGCAGAGGTCAGGGCTGTCATAAGTATAGGATTCAGGCGATCCAGTGAACCCCTCAATACACTCTCACGTACACTCATCTTCAGATCGTTATGCAAAAGGTTATAGCGGGTTATAAGCAGCATACCGTTTCGTGTGGCTATGCCGAACAAGGAAATAAAACCAATTATGGCAGGGATGCTGACTTCACCGGAAGTGAGCCGTAATACCAATACACCGCCAATCAAGGCAAACGGAAGATTCAAAAGCACTACCCCACTCTCCACTCCATTTCGGAATTGCATATAAAGCAGGAGATAAATCACCAATATACTGCCTAAAGACGTGAGAAGAAGAATACGGCTTGCAGCCTGTTCACTCTCAAATTGTCCACCGTATTCAATATGATAACCCTCAGGCAACACTATGGATTCGCCAATCTTTTCGCGGATGTCAGCCACTACACTGCCTAAGTCACGTCCGCTCGTATTAGCTGATATGACTATCTTGCGCATCACGTTCTCACGGTTAATAGTGTTAGGTCCGGAAGCAGATACCACATCCGCAACGTTGGCAAGAGGAACCTTCTCACCCGTGGAAGTATCAATCAGTAATTTTCGCAAATCGTCGATTGTCTTACGATGGTTCTCATCGGCTCTTACCACAAGATTGAAATTTCTTCCACCTTTATATATCCTGCCTACTGTCTCACCACCAAGCAACACGGCAATGTAATCGTTAAATTCCGGCTCACTGATACCATATCGAGCCAACATCTCCGGTCGGGGAGTGATTTTTATCTCAGGACGTTCAATCTGCTGCTCCACATTTAGGTCAGCTATACCCTCCACACCCGAGATTTCCTTTTTTATCTGATTGCCCAAAGAAAACATCTTATTAAGATCGTCACCGAATAGTTTTATGGCAATGTTGGCTTGTGTGCCGCTCAACATCGCATCTATTCTATGGCTAATGGGTTGCCCTATCTCTATATTGGCACCGACTATCATCGAAAGTTTCTCCCTGACATCCCTCTTTACCTCCTCAACCGTGCGACCGTCAAGCTCAAACGGTGCCTCGATCTCCGAGACGTTCACTCCCAAGGCGTGTTCGTCAAGCTCTGCACGGCCTGTCTTTCTTGCCACTGTCTTTATCTCAGGCACGCTTAGCAAAAGCTCCTCAGCCTGCCTGCCTATCTTATCCGATTCCTCAAGAGATATGCCCGGCAATGAACTCACATTGATTGTGAACGAACCTTCATTGAAAGGGGGAAGGAAGCTATGACCCAACGTGAAGAACAGTCCGATAGTGGCAATGAATAGCAAAAGAGTTACCCCTACTACTATCTTCGCATTATTAA
Organism: uncultured Porphyromonadaceae bacterium; assembly: GCA_947177145.1. Lineage (GTDB taxonomy): Bacteria > Bacteroidota > Bacteroidia > Bacteroidales > Muribaculaceae > Lepagella. The sequence continues at coordinate 1,671 of CAMWTL010000255.1, read as the reverse complement.
GCGTCCATTTCAACGCAACTTCATAATGCTTCTTTAGATAGCGTGTCACAAAGGAGTCTTTCTCATCTTTTGCATTTTTATGGTCAAGAAGATAGCTGCACAATACAGGGGTAAGCGTCAATGCCACAACAGTAGAAGCAACCAGCGCTACGATAAAGGCTATACCTAAGGGTATAAGCATCCTACCCTCCATACCGCTCAGGAAGAAGAGGGGTATAAAACTGACAATGATTATAAGGGTGGAGTTAAGGATAGGCATTCTGACCTCACGCGAAGCATCAAACACCACCTCAAGTTTACCTCTCCGCTTTGTTTTATCGAGTTCACGGTTTTCGCGCAGACGTTTCCACACATTCTCCACATCCACGATAGCATCGTCCACAAGTGAACCGATAGCAATCGCCATACCGCCCAAACTCATAGTGTTGATGCTGAGTCCCATCAAGTGGATCACTAAAAGGGTCACAAGTAACGATAATGGAATAGTCACAAGTGAAATGACGGTAGTCCTTACATTGCCGAGGAATACGAAAAGTATCACCACCACAAATATAGCACCCTCAATTAGTGAGGATTTCACATTGTCGATGGAACTTTCTATAAATTTCGACTGACGGAATATGTCGGTAGACACGTGGACATCCGCAGGAAGAGTCTTCTGAAGGTCGGCAAGCGTTGCTTCCAAACGTTCTGTCAGTTCGATAGTGCCTACATTAGGCTGTTTTGTCACAGTGAGCAGCACAGCCTCCTCACCCTTTTCAGATGCGACACCTAATTTCGGTGTCTGTGCTCCGGTACGTATCTCGGCTATATCTCCCAAGGTAATAGGACTTCCATCGTTCATCTTCACGACACCCTTCATCAGACGCTCCTCGGTATCCTCAGGTATCACTCCCCTCACGATATATTCATTGCCATACTCGTAGACCACTCCGCCATTGGCACCCCCGTTCATTCCGCGTGTTGCCTCCAACACATCGGCAAGTGTGACTCCATAATGACGCATCTTCTCCGGGTTCACCAGTATCTGATACTCCTTAAGATCTCCACCGATTACAGAGACCTGCGCCACACCACCTGTTGACAGAAGGCGTGGACGAATCGACCAATCTGCTAAGGTACGCAACTCCTCTTTTGAGGTAGAATCGGATGTGAGACTCACTATAAGCATCTCTCCAAGGATTGAAGACTGCGGACCAAGTGTTGGTGTGCCTATGTTTGAGGGGAGCACATCCGCTACTGTAGCCAATTTCTCTGAGACTATCTGGCGGTCAACATAAATATCTGTACCCCAATCAAACTCTACCCATACCACGGAAAAACCGTTGGTGGAAGATGAGCGAACTCGCCGTACACCGGAAGCTCCGTTCATAGCAGTCTCGATTGGGAATGTCAGCAATTGCTCCACCTCCTCAGCCGCCATTCCGTTTGCCTCGGTCATAACCACAACCGTAGGGGCATTCAGGTCAGGAAATACATCAACCTCCGTTTGACGTGCGGTGTAGAAACCGGCAACCACAAGCACAACCGCAGCCACCATTATCAGCAGGCGGTTCTGAAGAGAGAATCTGATTATTTTGTTAAGCATCTCTGTCTGCGTTTATGGGTTGATCAGTGATTATGGTTATGAGCGGGAATAGCAGCTGTAGCTGATGCCAACTTCACGTGTAT
>CAMWTL010000254.1 GCA_947177145.1 uncultured Porphyromonadaceae bacterium | reverse complement strand
TGCGGATATGGATGTCTCCGATAAGTTCGTCAGAGCTTGAGCATAGCGCGTGGAGGCGGTTTGATTTCTCTTTTATGTTTTTTACAATATCGTAGGCGGTATATCTATCAATTACTTCTTTGGTTAGAAAGCTTATCGTCGGCTTCTTCAGTCTCACCTTCGGCATTGCCGGGATAGGCTTTAGGAATATAGCGGTCGGCTCGCAATGACATTTCAGTGTCATGGAAAGAAAATTTGGTAGTTTCTGTATCACCGTCTAAAGTTATATCAGACTCTACTGTCGCAGTGTCATCCTCGTCAACAAGTTTAAACTTGATTTGTGTACCACAACGCTCCACAAAGTTGAAAAAATAGTGCTTGCGTGATCCTTCCGTAGTATCGAAGGTATATGTCCGTGAGTAATGAAACCTATCCATTGTCATCAATTATTAGTAAAATCATTACGATGCTAATATAGTGACTTCCTCAGAAAAATTCAAAAACCGGAGGAAATTATTAAAAAAATTCCTTTTTGACTCTTTTAAGATAATAATGGAGAAGAAAAAGCGTCCCTCCGGTTGAAAGGACGCTTTATGGGTGAAGATATTAATGGGTGAAGATACTAAAGGCGAAGAATTCGTTAGAATCCGAATGTGACATTACGTCCATCGGGGGTGTTGGGGAAGGAGATGAGGTAGGTGAAGGACGTCGGATCCCAAAGGGTGATGTCAATTGATTCCTCCCCGTCTATCATTACACTTTTAGGGGCTTTGGGAAGCAGAATACGCCCAATACCGTCTGTGTCAATCGGACTCTTGGCAATGAAACTATAGCTGTCGGCTGAGATGTGTTCATCACTTTCCCTGAATGAAGCGGCAAGGACTTGAGGAGTGTTCTCATTGCTTGGATTCAAGGAGTCTTTGTGGTTTACCTTATCCATATCAATTAGAAGTGCCTGACTTCCCGGATTCAGTATCACTTCATTCTTTATCGGCAATTGGGGGTCAAACAAGTCGATATAATATCCGTTTAATTTCAGTGGCTCGTCACTGACACTTTCATCCATTACCGCCGCAACGACATAGGGATCGCGCAGAAGCACAAAGTTATTCTTAAAGTCGAGTCTCTTTTCAGGGCTATAAAGCTCAGTGACAGCAGCTATGAAATCTGCATCATTTCCCTCTGTGAGTATATGGTCTTTCGGGTCGTTACGCATTACATAGACTTCACCTTTACCAACTTTGTATTTCCCTTCCGGAGCATTGAGGTCAATGCCTATCTGCTCAAACAGGTGCTGTGAAGGAGCAGAATAATTATTTTCACCCGTTGACCACCATTCCTTTACATTCTGGAAAGGATCTTTGTCAGAGCCGACAAAAAGCAATTTGCCACCCTCTTTTACCCACTCTGCTATATAGGTATGGGCAGCCGGGTCGAGAGGTTTCATATTGGAATAGGTCATAACAAGCACTTTTGTGCCGGCAAGTGTGGCGGGTACACCAAGATTCTCCAAATGAACGGTCTTTACCGGCACACCACGCTTTACAAGAGGCAAAGCCAATCCGTAGAAATTGGCAAGCTGTGGATCATCATAACCCTCGTGCAAAGGAAATCTCTGGAACATTAAGGAGTTGCCCATAAGTATTCCGATACCTTTGCTGCCGTTAACCTCGTCATCAACCACCGGCATTTTATTTAAGGCATTAATCATAACCTGCATCTGTGCGGAATAGAACCGTGGTATACGAGTTTTTTCATCACTGCCGTTGCCCACTTTATATAATCCCTCATAGATGCGCTCCGGCCAAGGCATCACCTCATAGTCGCCGACTCCGGGGTAGAGCAGCTGTGCGGTGAAGGTGGCTTGATAATTGCGTTTGTAATCGTCCCAATCCTTTGCACGGTCTTCGATGGGGTCGGTAAGGAAAAACATTTTTCGTCCTGTGGGAGCTGTCATCGACTCCATTGAACCATATTCAAGAAAAGCGGTCTCAAAAACACGCTCCTTATACTTACCGTCATAATAGTTTGGTTCGCGGGAAGTGCCTGTCCATACCTGGGCGATATAGCCGTCAACGCAGGGGAGAGTAGCGAGACTTGCCTCAGGCGATACAATCTGCCATTGGGAGTAATTGACCAACGAATGAGTGGGGACGTAGCACTTTATGTCGCGTCCCAACGTCTTGCCATACTCTTTGGCAAAGGTAAATACCTCATTCAATGCCCGATAATAGAGATGATACTTGAGCTTATTGGAAAGATAGGTGGCTTCCGGCGATTCGTGCTGAGGTTGCCATTCTGTGCCGTAGAAGTCTTTCCATTCCTTCTTAAACGCATCGCTATATCCGGAACGTGCCCAAAATTCGGGTTCCTCCATAAATATAGCGTCAACCCCGGCATCGATCACACGCTTTATATGCCGCTCTTTCATATAGTTGAGGAAATTTTCAGAGGGCACTATGTATGGCACCATATGACCGTGCCAAATAGTATCGCCTTTTTGTGTTACCTGTCCTTCGTCGAGATGCCATTTGCCATCCCACTTTCCTGTGAAGTAATCCTGATATTCGCCCCAGGCAATTCCGGTCATAAAATGCACTGTGTAGCCCTTGTCTTTCCAACTTTTCACACGAGCCTCGAAATCATACCTGTTGCCTTGGCTGTCGCTTGGATTACCGCCGACGCCATACACCATTACGGCATCGGCACGGTTGTCGATTGTGGGTCGCCACTCACGCGAGGTCTGGAACGTGGTCTTTACACCGTCGTCGGAGGCTTCTACCGTTTGGATGTTGCCGAAAATACACGGAATCGACAACATCAACATAAGTTTGACATTCATTTGATAAATAAAGTAAGAGATAAAGTTTAGTAATGAGATAAGTTCATAATGCAAATGTAAGGAAAATTTCCGAGACTTTTACGCCTACACAAAAATTTTTTCAATTTCATTTTTTGCCTCCTGACTCAATCCCTATTTGCGTTATACTGTAGCAAAAGATGCTGTAGGCTTATACTCTTGCTTAAGTTATTCTTATCCCATATTCTGTAAATGCGGTAATAGTTTCTTTGATATTGGTAATTTTTATCAAGGGTGAGTATGTTGATAATATATCAAATTCGGAGAAGGAATGGGAACTTTGTTCGATTTGGTAAAATAGTGAAAGTTTTACCATATTTTGTGAAACCTTGCTATTATATGTGAGTATTAACTTTGCAAACAAATAGATAAATATATTATGAAACTCAGATTCGTAAAACCATTATTGATTGGGTTATGTGCTCTGTTAGGCATGAACTCGTGTTCAGCAGCAAGTAAGTCAGATGAAACTAATAAAAAAATAAATACAGAAATGAATACAGACGGAAAGAAACTGGTAGTGTTCTTCTCCCATACCGGTGAGAACTACAATGTAGGCAATATCGAAAAAGGCAATACCCATATCATTGCTGATATGATTGCGGATGCCACGGGTGCAGACACCTTTGAGATTGTGCC
>CAMWTL010000253.1 GCA_947177145.1 uncultured Porphyromonadaceae bacterium | reverse complement strand
CTATAAAGTTGCTTACACGTTTTATTACTTTTCACAAATAAATGTGCTACACAGCGATCTCTCCATATTTCATTAAACTCTTATACATAGTTATCCCCCGAATCAGAACTTAGGTGACTGAGTGAGATTCGGGGGATAACTGTATATTAACAGAGCAACATCTCTTACAACTCTACACAGAGGAAGGGGTTATTCCTCTGCGGCGATAACCTCGGCTTCGAGTTCGGATTCTTTCGTGTCTTTGGAAACGATGTTGGGAAGCTCAAGACCATAATGTTTCTTGGCATCAAGTGCTTTCAGAGCTATGCCGATGAAGAGGGCAAGGATACCAAGCGATGCAAAAACAAGCATCGGAACGGTATAGTTGTATTCCATCGGATTATCTACACCGGGATTGGTGGCAGCCAAGACTGCACCGATAATCATCGGAAACGCATAAAGACCAATGTTCTGAATCCAGAAGATAACGGCATAGGCAGAACCCAAAAGACGATTGTCTACCAACTTCGGCACTGAGGGCCAAAGAGAGGCAGGCACGAGCGAGAAACTGATACCAAGTAGGATGATGGCAGTATAGGCAATGATAGCTGAATGGGTAGCCGGAAGAATCAACGCAAATGTGAGGTGACAGGCTATCATAAGGATAGCACCGAGAATAAGCATTGTGGCTCCCTTGCCCTTACGGTCAAGATAATTGCCAAGTATCGGGGTTATGGCAGCTGCTCCGAAAGGGAATACGAAGAACACATAACCTGCCTGCTGTGCAGTGACACCCAAGTTACACTGAAGCATATTGATGGCATACTTCTGGAAGGGGAAGATAGCTGAGTAATAAAGTACGCAAAGGAGTGCTACAAGCCAGAAAACTTTTGACGAAAGGATCAAGCCGAGGTCGGAAATCTTGAAAGGATCATCCTTCTCCTCGCCATTGCTGCCCATCTCATTTTCCAGTTTCTTGTCCATAAATGAATAAGTAACGAAAGAGATGAAGCCTATCAAGAGGAGGAGCACACCGGCAGCCAACGGACGAGAGACGTTGATGTTATCGCCCAAAGTGGCAAGGAACGGCGAACCAAGCACCACGACAGCCACACCCATACGTGCCAAAGCCATCTCAACACCCATGGCAAGCGCCATTTCCTTTCCGGCAAACCATTTCACGATGCCACGTGACACGGTGATACCTGCCATCTCCACACCACAGCCGAATATCATAAAACCGATAGCCGAGAGTTTTGCAGAAGCCGGCATACCTTTATAAAAAGGAGTAATGTTCCACCATGTGTCCGGCAGGTTAACAAAGTGATCCATTGCCTGTGCAAGACTGCTGCCCTGGAATGAGTCGGTCAACGCATAGTAATTTATGAAACCACCTATGAGCATCACACCGCCGGAAAGGATAGCTGTGAAGCGCACACCCATCTTATCAAGGATAATTCCGGCGAAGATCAAGAAGAACACGAACACGTTGAGGAAAGTCTCTGAACCGGCAAAGCGGCCATAAGCCATAGGATCCCAGCCCTTGGTGCTTTGGAGATACTCCTGCAGCGGAGAAAGGATATCCATAAAGATGTAAGCGAAGAACATTGCTGAAGCGAGGAGCACCAGAGCTGTCCAGCGTGCCCAACTCTTGTCGCGCAGCAATTCTTTCGGAGCGGTAGTTGTAGTAGCCATTTTTCTGACGGGTTAGTTTGAATTTTTATTGAGTTTATTTGATTTACTTTGCTTATGATTTTTTCGGTTTATGCGATTTATCTGCAAATTTACCTTTTTTTTATATAATGACCAATTTCTATGGGCAAAATGTGGACAAATGCTTTTCAATTTGCCTATCCCAAACGTCCGATTCCATTTGCATATTTAAGTATTTTTATGAATTTTTCGTTAAAATTCACCTGAGATGTTGTATAAGATATTTCTAAGCATTAATTTTGCATATGGATAGCGGAAGCCGAGGCTTACATGGCAATCAAGACCATCAGTGCTTTCAGATTCCCTCCATATGTGCCAATAGAAATATAAATCAGTATACTAACCTAAATTAACCCTCGTATGAAGAGACTATTTCTCTTAGCCGTGGCGCTCGTAAGCGTTGTTACTTGGGCATTTGCTCAGGGCAACACAATAACCTGTCGCGGCTCTGTGATTGATGAGCTTGGCGAGCCGGTAATCGGCGCCACTGTCCAAGCCAAAGGAACAACTACGGCTGTGCCAACCGACCTTGACGGCAATTTTGCCCTCACTGTTCCCAAGAGCACTAAGGAACTGCAGATTACCTACATCGGTTATCAGACAGAAGTGCTGAAGGCTCAGCCCAATATGGGTGTCATCAAAATGAAGCCGGATTCCAAAATGCTTCAGGACGTCGTTGTGACCCAATCTAAGGCACGCACACGTGAGACCCCGATTGCAATGTCGGAACTTACTGCCGGAGAAATTGAGGCAAAACTTGGCAACAAGGAGTTTCCGGAAGTGCTGAAGAACACCCCCGGTGTGTGGGCAACTCCCGAAGGCGGTGGTTATGGTGACGCTAAAATCAATATGCGTGGTTTCAAGGCACCTAACGTTGCAGTCCTCGTCAACGGTATCCCAATGAACGATATGGAATGGGGTGGAATCTATTGGAGTAACTTCGCCGGTCTGGGAGGTGTAACCACAAGTATGCAGACCCAGCGCGGCCTTGGCGCAGCCATTATCTCCGCTCCTTCAATCGGCGGTACAGTCAACATCACGACCAAAGGTCTTGATGCCCATAAAGGCGGTTCCATATGGTATGGCATGGGCAACAATAACCTGAACGACGTAGGTTTCAATGTCTCTACCGGACTTATGAAAAACGGATGGGCATTCAGTGTGCTCGGTAGCCGCAAATGGGGCGACGGATATATTCAGGGCACTGAGTTTGAAGCTTGGAACTATTTCGTCAACCTCTCCAAAAAAATCAATGACGACCACCAGATTTCATTAACTGCCTTCGGCGCTCCGCAATGGCACAACCAGCGTAACGTGGTCTACGGCTGTCTTTCCATCGACAACTGGCAGAAAGCCAAGCAGTATATGAACGGTCGTAGCATGTATCAGTATAATCCCTCTTACGGTTTTGACAATGAGGGGCGTCAACGTACAGCTCACCGCAACCAGTATCACAAGCCTATAATCTCTCTTAACCATATCTGGCAGATCTCTCCCTACTCCTCTCTCTCAACTGCCCTTTATGTCTCCCTCGCTTCCGGAGGCGGCTACTCAGGTCAGGGACGTGATGCAAACTACAGAAATATGTGGCGCGGTGCCTATAACGGTGCTATCACCACCGATCTCCGCCGTCCTGACGGCACATTCAACTACGGTGCTATATATGATCTCAACGAGGCTTCCACAACCGGTGCAAATATGGTGATGTCACAAGGTGTAAACAGTCACGAATGGTATGGACTCGTTTCAACATATAAGCACGAGGTAATCCCCAATAAGCTCACTCTTACCGGCGGTATTGACATCCGCTACTATGTAGG
>CAMWTL010000252.1 GCA_947177145.1 uncultured Porphyromonadaceae bacterium | reverse complement strand
CTGTCATTTCTTCTTATTATCAGATGAATTAAATCGCCACTGGAGTGTCAGCATCGCATATCGTGGCAGCACTGTGCGGAATGTTTCGGTACGCCCCTGCGCGTTGACGGAATAAAATACATTGCTAAGGTTATGTAGAATGTCATATGCGTCGATAGAAGCTATCAGCTTCCCTTTCAGCATTGAGTATGTAAGTCGACCGTTCCAGACATAATTATCAGTATTTAAAGCTGCATCTGCATATCCACGACGGCTGTAGATTGTGAAGTCGGTGCTTAGACCGAAGTTTGCGGGCAATTGTAGGACACCTGTCATACCGTAAGAAAATTCCGTCGTGCTAAAAGGCACGAAATTGGCTTCCGCACCTGTGAAGTGTGAATAAGTTACCTGAGCGAAAGCATTTATTCGGTATTTGGGAATTTGCCAGGATAACTGGAATCTGTCGTTAAGTTGATTATTGTGTACTGTATTCAGTGTCATTTGATCGGATACTCCCAGGAGGTCAACGCTACGGATAAATATACCACTTAGGAAATTGGATACAGAGAAGTTTTTCTTTCTGCCAAACGGTGAGTAAACATAAGCCTCGGTCTCCCATGTGCGGTTGCCGTTGACATTATATACCTGCGACGTGCGGACACCGGTAGTCTCGTTCATGGAATAACCTCGGGCAAGGGCATTGTGCAGAGACTTGAAAGATCCGGAAATTCTGGCTAATCGACCGCTCTTATTGTATTCTGCGCTTAGAAAGGTGGTCTGACTGAATGAATTTTTCAGGTCGGGATTCCCTTTCTGAATCAGCAGAGGATCGGAAGTGTCGGTGATATCCACCATATTAACCAAATCGGGAGCCTGCATCTCTGCCTTGAAACTAAGACTTGCTCTAAAATTTTTTAGGGTATATACAATATAACTGGATGCCGGCTGAGAGAAGAGTATCGTGGTACGGGACGGACGAGCATTGATGTCGCCTCGTGTATAGTTGAGGTAATCGTTCTGTATAACCAAAGGAAGAGCTACCTCCGCCATTATATGTTTGTGATAACCAATGTTGAGCTTCGGGGTGATAGTGTGTAAGTTGAGTATATGGACTCGATTGTAGGAGTTTGCCATATCAGGACGCATAAGCGAGGGATCTGTCATAGACGGAAGCAAATCGTTGATGCCCGCTACATATTCTTCATATGCGTATAGAGTTGAGGTAGTGCGGTTGTCGTGATGGCGATAGGAATATTTAAGGTTGAAGAAAAAGTAATTGCCAAACTGTGTGGCGAAAGCGAGATCGGCATTAAGATGCCATTTATGGTCAGGGAAATTGGCGAATCGACGGTGAGCCTCCACGTCATCCTGCGGTGCTTCACGGAAGTTTAGGATATAGTCGTTGTAGTGATTCTCATGTGTGGTTTCAACCTGATGCTCAAAGTTGAGCGACAGGCTGTGGACGGAATTTGGAATTTTATACCCAAGCCCTCCTTGCGTATGGTAGCTTGAGTAATGACCACGCCAATGGTCTTCCGATAAGGTTCGGTTGATAAGGGATTTAAAGGCTTCGGATGTGGTGTTTGAGTAGATCTGGCTTATGAATTTACTGCTCCATTCAAGCTGCTCTTGGGTAAAAGATGCCATATAGTCATTGCTGAAACTATCCCATTTTTTATAATAGAAACGTGGAGCCACCCACCAATCCACGTTTTTCTGTCTCATTGAGACACCTTGTATGGCAAAGAGCTCGAAGTTCTTTTGGTGTATCTTATTATGGCTGTAATCGTAGGTATATCCCGTGGAGTAAAAGTTGGTCCGGTCAACAGAAGTAGCGTCTTTCGAGTCAGTATACTTTACATCCACATTTCCCTCCAGTTTCCAAACATTGTTTAATGTCTCATAACTATAGTCAATACCTCCGTTTGAGGTCTTGCGTGTGCCTGTGCCCATCATACTCGGCGACCAGTCAAGCACTCCGTCACCGGGCTTTCGGCTTTCGTTGGTGTTGTTGAGATTACCGTAAGCGGCAATTTTGCTGCGGGGAGTGAAGCGCATGGCAAACAACCGACCCAGATAGCGGTCGGAAGTGCCGTAGCCTCCAGCCACGTTCACTATCCAAGTGTCCATGTAGTCCTTCTTGAGCTTTACATCCATCACCAGCTCCTTCTGTCCTGTCACGTTTTGCCCTAAGAATGTATCCATATCATTTGACTTGCGATAAACCTGAACATCCTTCACCATGTAGGCTCCGAGATTGTCAAGCATCACCTGACGATTATTCTTGAAAAAGTCTTTTCCGTTGAGCAGAAGATTATCCACAAACTCTCCGTTGACAAATATTTGTCCGTCACTTCTAAACTCCACACCGGGCAGTTGCCTGATCAGGGCATCGAGCATACTTCCCTCTGCCAACAGAAAAGCATCAGCGTTGTAGACCAAAGTATCACCTTTGTGATAGAATTTGACCTTGGAAGTGGTCACCGTTACCTCCTCAAGCTGTCTTGCCGACCGGGTCAGATAAATGATTCCAAGATCACATTCCGCACGTTTTAGATCTCCAGAGGGTATTGTGATGACTTCGGTGTCGTGATTATCGCAGGTTATAGTCAGTTCCAGATCTCTGTTGTCGGTCTCAATCTGTTTACGGAACATGGCCTTCTTTGTAGGGATATTACGCATTATTATAGTCTCTGTAGCGTCAAATTTACTCACAACGGCAGTATCACCGGCATGACGTACTTCCACTTTAGCCCCAAAAAGCTCGGTGCGCGTTGTTTTGTCGTATATCTTACCGACAATGTAAGTGGATTTAGCTGATACTGTAAAAATTGTAAACAGCGATAAGATTAAAAGTTTAAGATACTTCATAAAATTGATGATATTGAAATTTTTCTGGTTTTTTAATGTTGTTCTATTAGGTCGCTTAATGTACCGGAGGTTTATCTGTTATAGAAAGACGTAGAAAGTTGAAAAAAGATTTAATTGGAGCTAAAAATTTTTAAACATTCTTAGATATGTGTAAGTCTACAAATCCTTAGACTCTATTTTATAGACACTTGCCGTTATGTATGCTTTTGAAATTTTATATTTTGTGTTTGGAATTACGGAGTTCTAAGGGGGATTCTGAAATGATGCTTCACGGTTTTTGAGAAAAAGGAAAGGAGATGAAATTGACAATTGATTCAAATAAATTTTCTGTTTCTCTTTTTTTGAGTTATCTTTGCCATTGATTAGGAAATTATTAACTGAAGGCTTTTATGGAAGAGAACAACAAATATGTCACCTTTGACTGGGCAATGAAGCATATGCTGCGCGACAAGGCAAACTTCGATGTGCTCGAGGGGCTTCTCACAGTGCTCATCGGTGAGAAGATCACAATTGTCAATATTCTCGAAAGTGAGGGAAATCAGGACTCCGAAAGGGATAAATTCAACCGCGTGGACATAAAGGCCCTTAACTCCAAAGGACACGTCATTATCGTTGAGGTGCAGCTGACACGCCAGCTTTATTTCCTTGAGAGAATCCTTTACGG
>CAMWTL010000251.1 GCA_947177145.1 uncultured Porphyromonadaceae bacterium | reverse complement strand
TAGTCGTTTATCCAGATGTCGTGGTTACCGATCATCCAGACTATCCTTATACCGGAATCGGAAAGCTCCGCAAGTTTGCCGAAAAACCTCACAAAACCTCTCGGCACGACATAACGGTACTCATACCAATAGTCGAGCACATCACCAAGTAGATATATGGCTTCGGCATCCTCCTTGATAGAATCCAAGAAGGCTACGACCCTCTGCTCCGCCTCTCTTGAGTCGGGGAAATAAGGTGCGCCCAAATGCAGATCGCTCAGAAAATATACACTCATCGCATCAAAGGAAACCCAGTTCGAGCTTTGCCTCCTCACTCATCATATCCTGAGTCCACACAGGCTCAAACACAAGGCGTAAATCCACCTTCTCAGGACCCTCGACACTCATCAGCTTCTGACGCACATCTTCCATAATGAAGTCTGCCGCCGGACAGCCCGGAGCCGTAAGCGTCATATCCACATGCAGCGTCTTTGTGGCAACCTCATAATCTATCTTATATATAAGACCAAGGTCATAGACGTTGACCGGAATTTCAGGGTCAAAAACTGTTCGTAGAAGCTCGATAGTGCGGTTGGTGATACGGAGTTCCTCATCAGCTTCCTCCTCTATCTTCTTTACCGCCTCCTCTTTCTCCTCTGACTCGGCAGACACCATATTGGCAGTCTCACCATTATTATTCTCATTAGCGTCACAAGCCGCCTCAACTATGGGCTGCTGTGACTCCTTTATTTCCTCTTTATTTTCTTCCATGCTACAAAAGTAATTAAAATTTATGATTTCAACTCTTCGAATAGTCACATATTTTTTGAAAACACTCACTTACGTGGAGAAATTTCTCGGTAAGCCTCTAATAATCCCTTAAAAGGAATATTCACTCCGTAAAAAATTAAAACAACTTCACTATTTATAAACTTTTTTTGTAATTTTGCATTTTAAATAGTGAATTTGTATTAAACTTATTCTTGTTCGTTTAGTCAGATTTTTGAGCTGATTTCACCTCTTGCAAAGGAAGTTTACGAGTCTGACCAACTGACAGGAGATAAGAAAGCAGTAAAATAAGTCTAAGACTTCGGTATGTGAATTAAATCATCTTTCATTATTAACAACAAATAATCAACTAAAATGAAGAATTTCAAAAAGGTTATTCTGACGCTTCTCGTTGCCATTTTAGGCATGGGCGCGGCTAACGCACAGCTCCGTTTCGGCGTTAAAGCCGGTCTCAACCTCAACAGTCTCCATTTCTCCGGCGTGAGAGAGAACCTCACCGGTGAAAACAAGGCAGGATTTACCGGCGGTCTTATGACTGAGTTCCAGATTCCGGTAATTGGTCTCTGCTTTGACCTCTCTGCTATGTATACCCATATGAGCAATGAGGTAAACAACGGCAACAACAAGGTGGATCTCGCTAAGAACTTCCTCGAAGTGCCTATCAACGTTAAATATAAAATTGGTCTTCCCGTAGTGTCAAACATCGTTACCCCATTCATCTTTACAGGTCCCTCTTTCGCATTCCGTCTTGGTAAAGTCAAGAAAGCGAATCCGATTCAGACTAAGAGCACACAAGCTGTGTGGAACCTCGGTATCGGTGTGGAACTTATCCACCATCTCCAGATTCAAGGCGGTTATGGCTTCGGTATAAACAATGTGCTGAAGACAGCTGCTAAAATTCCCGGTGTCGGCGACAATCTGCACGATGTGACATTGGAGAAGCTTCGCAACAACTACTGGACCATCACAGCTGCTTGGCTCTTCTAATAGCCAAACAATATCCCTCTCTTCTCTCCTCACTCATACTAACAAATCATTAATCTGAAAATGTTTAGGAAATTAATTCTCCTGACAACTATAATGGCAACCGCCCTGACGGCTTCAGCGGAATTTCGCTGGGGCCCGATGGTCGGTGCCAATTTCTCTACCTTCCACTGGAAACAAGATTTGCTCACCACAAAAGGTCTGACCGGTTTCCAGGGTGGTATCGCCACCGAACTTATGATTCCCGGCATCGGATTCGGCATTGATCTCGGTCTGCGCTACTCTATGAACGGTGCCCACGAGAATTTTGGTGACTTCAAAGTTTGGGCGTCTGATGGTATCGAGAACCAGAATGTATGGATACATACCATCCAGATACCTCTGAACCTCAAATTCAAATGGACACGTATGAATGGTTTCGAGCAGATCCTTGCTCCCTTCGTGTTCGGAGGTCCGGTGTTTAATTTCAATGTTGCCACCAACCGTCAGCCCGCTCTTGAGCACCCTGCCGGAACTGTAGCCATGCAATGCGGTGGCGGTGTTGAGCTGTTTGAGCATTGGCAAATATCGGGAGGCTATTCCTGGGGCATAAGCTACCAGATACGCACCCTGAAGCTCGACAACTATTCGGCACAGCCACGAGGCGCGTTTGTGAATGTGGCTTACCTTTTCTGATTTTATCTGTTGATTCATCCATTAACTCGCTGAAACTTGTTTGCCGAAGTAATCCTTCCGCTCCCCCTCTTCTCTACCTTCACCTATTCCATCCCTGAGGAGATGGAAAACCTGGTGCAGATCGGGTCGCGTGTACTCGTGCAATTCGGCAAGAAAAAATACTATACCGCAATCGTTGAGGCAACCCATTCCACAAAGCCATCGGGCTATGAGGTCAAGCCTCTTATGGCGGTGCTCGACACTACCCCCATAGTTCGCTATCCCCAGCTTAAACTCTGGCATTGGATAGCGGACTATTATCTTTGTTCCCCAGGAGAAGTGTTCAAAGCGGCAGTTCCCACCGGTCTTAAGCCTGAAAGCGAAACTTACATCTCGCTTAATCCCGACTATGAGCCGGAGCCTGACTCAACCTTCAGGCTTACCGACCGCCAAGCCATCATAATCCAGATGCTTCAGCTCAACAAGCGTATGCGCATCTCTGATATTGAGGCAGAAACAAAATTTCGCAACGTAGCTGCCATTATCAATCCTCTGCTTGAAAACGGCATAGTTGAGATTGATGAAAAGGTGGTGGAACGTTATCGCCCAAAGAAAATATCAGTCGTAGAACTTACCTTTCCACGTGGCGACCAAGATAGGCTGCACGAATGTTTTTCCCTTTTGGGACGTTCAAGGCAACAGGAAAAGGCACTTATAGCTTACCTCGATCTTTCAGGATGGATTAACCCCCGTGGTGAACTGCGCGACGTGACAAAGCAACAACTTCTTGACACTTCAGGAATAACACCCGGCACACTGCGCGGACTCATCGACAAGGGCATAATGCGTGTGGTGAAGAAAAGTCTTAACCGTTTTGCACCCGACACCAAAGAACATTCCATAGTGCTCTCCCCTTTGTCGGAGGCACAAGCCAATGCCTTGAACGCATTGAAAGAGGATTGGAACTCACGCAATATCCAGTTGCTTCACGGCGTAACAGGAAGTGGTAAGACAGAGATTTATACCCACTTAATAGAATCGGTGTTACGTGATGGCAACCAGGTGCTCTTCCTTGTGCCTGAAATTTCCCTCACTACCCAGCTCTCAGATCGCCTGCGGAAAGTGTTCGGT
>CAMWTL010000250.1 GCA_947177145.1 uncultured Porphyromonadaceae bacterium | reverse complement strand
ACATCACGATGTTGAGATAGACCACGAGGGCACGAATCTCGGATGACAGATATACAGGATTCTTCCGCTTGGCATACTCCACGCGGTTACAGCACCCGCAGGTACAGGTCTTGTTAAGAAAGCGAAGTCTTTTTACTACAGGTGTAATCCTTACACCGACACATTCCTCCCTGTATTCCTCTTTTCCCTCAATATCCGACAGTTCGCGACCGCACTCGCGGCAGTAATTTGGCTGTATATCCTCACTCTCATCAGGCCGGGCTGACATCATACGGGTATTGCCTTCATGCCCCGGCTGACCGCCGGGTTGCTTCCGGCTTTTCTCACGCAACGAGGATGTGCGCCTCTTGATTTCGTCAACCATACGCTCTTTGGAGGGGGGCACACTGCTGTTGCTGGAGTTCTTTGGAGGCTGCGGATCCTCATACTTTGACAGCCTCTTACGCAAATCAGCATTCTCCACATTCAGAGCCTCCACGCGACGATTCAGGCGTGCGTTATCATCCGACAAATCTTTGACGGTCTGGTGGAGATGTCCTATTTCCGAGCGAAACTCCTCAAGATATTTTTCTATGTCAATTTGCTGATTCACTGATACAAAGATACAAAACATCTCTGACATACGCAAGTAAATCAGTAACTATTTTTGAACTTAATTTATTGAAAGTAAAAGGAATAATCCCAGTGAAGATTTATGTTGGCGTGGGCGTGTAAGAAGGATCTCAACTGTCCTCAAACTCCGTCACCCCCACATAGGTGAGTAGTTACTTTCTCAATTATCAATGGCTCTCCCTCCAATCCCACAAGCTGTGACGGCTTATGGCTCTTCTTATACTCCTTTACAAAGGCTGCCACCTCATTGAGATTTCCAAACGTTGCGCCTATCACATAGAAATTGCCGTCGTTCCCCTCTACGGGGAATGCCTTATATTTTTGTGCCACGAGATCTTCCGTCAGTGCCAAGGCGTTTGTGGGCATCTTGAACTTTGCCACTGCCACATTGTATCTCTCTATTACGGGCACCGCCTCCTTACCGGCATATTTTATAAAGATGTGCTTCACATTGAGTGTCTCACCATCCACATCCATTGTACGCGGAGCATCCAGGCGTTTAAGTCCCGTGGCGGGAAGAGCCATATCCGGATCGGCAGCTGCTTCCGCTTTCTTCTTATTCTGAGCCGCCTCATAGGCTGCCTGATAATTCTTCTCCGTGGGTTTGCAGCCCACCAGCAGCAATCCCACCGCTGCAACACAAGCTATTCGATTTAATCTCATACCTTTATATATTTATAAAAGGGCACGATATATCTACCGTGCCCTTCATATCATTTAATCAAATATTTTTTGTTCTTACTTACTTTCATAATCCCTGCACCAAGGCAGGCTTAACATTCCTCTACGACAAGGGAGATCAGTCTACCTGAATCACAAGGAACGGGGTCATACTCCAGAATTCCTTAGGATTGGTGATCTTGATAGTCTTGGTCTTATCCTCATTCTCCTCGATCACATAGGAATCTTCCGGCATATTAGTCCAGATCTTAACCTTCTTGGAACCGGTGGGAATCACTGAGAGAGTACGCTTGTCAGCCTTTGTGAAATAAGATTCGTTGAAGTCACCCTTGAGCACCTTGGTCTGACCGAGGAACTTCTTCTCAAGGAGATCGTTCTTCTTTAATTCCTTATTAGTGCCGATAGCATAGTAGACAGTGTTGGCTTCATTCTCGATGGCTGTAGCCTCAGCCTGTGCCTTCTCCTTAGCCTCCTGCTCCGCTACAAGCTCCACGGCTGTACGAGCCACATGTGCATTCAGTGTATCAATCTCTGCCCTTGCTGAACTGAGATCGCTTTCGAGCTTGCTTATCTTCTCATCCTGAGAGGCAATGCGATTCTTGAGCTGGTCGATAGTCTTTAAAAGCACACTGTTCTGATTATCGCTCTTTTTCAAGCGGGCTTCCATATCGGAGAGAAGTTTACGGTTTGACTCAAGACGAGCCTTGATGTTGGCAAGGTTCTGGCGAATCTCGGCACGGCGGTCAACCGATTCGCCGGCACCCATATTGTAGAGTAAACCCTCCTGCATATTGATAGAATCAAGACCCGTATAAATGTCGCCCATAAGGAGCATCAATGAGTCGTTGAAACTGCTTGCTTCAGCATATTCCGCTGAAAGTTCCGCTATCCTTGCTGAATCCTCAGCGATTTTCTGATTGTTGCCTGAGCAGGAAGCGAGCATCAATGCTCCGATTCCCATAAGGATAAAACTCTTCTTCATAATATCTGTCGTTTTTTATAGTTTCTACAGTTTAAAGTGATTGTTATCAAAACCTCTGATTATGATAACAATCTCTCCCTTTGCTTGGTTCACTGTAAAAAACTTTTCAAGCTCACCGAGAGTGCCCCTATGGAACGTCTCGTGTAATTTTGAAATCTCCCTACATACACAAGCCTCCCTATCTGCCCCGAACGTCTCTGCCAACTGTCGCAAAGTCCTGCCAAGGCGCTTCGGCGACTCATAGATCACCACCGTGCGCGGATCGGAAGCCAGAGCGGCAAGACGTGTAGCCCTACCCTTCTTTGGCGGGAGGAACCCTTCAAACACAAAGCGGTCGCACGGCAGTCCCGAAGCCACAAGAGCCGGCACGAATGCCGTGGCACCCGGCAGACATTCCACATCCGCCCCAATCCTCCTACATTCACGACTCAGCATAAAACCGGGATCAGATATGCCCGGCGTGCCCGCATCCGATATGAGAGCAATCTTCTCACCACCTAAGACACGTTCAGCTATTTTCGGAGCCTCCTCGTGTTCATTGAATTTATGATGACTCCGCATAGGGGTATGGATGTCGAAATGTTTCAGCAACACCCCCGACGTGCGTGTGTCTTCAGCAAGTATCAGGTCAGCATCCTTCAGGACTTGCACAGCCCTGAAAGTCATATCGTCAAGATTGCCTACCGGAGTAGGGACTATATACAAACGCCCACTCATTATTTGAAATAGTTTTTCAATATTTCAAGGAAATCTATCACATCGGGCGACTTTTCATCCCACTGCAAGTCATTGAGGAAGTAGTCTTCCGCTTCGTCGTAGCCCTCCATAGATGCCACACGCGACAAAGTGGTGTTGAAATCGTTATCCGACCCGTGGAAAAGCTCTCGCTTGAATCTGTAGCGATCATTGATGCTGAACACCAGCCGCCCCCTTGGCTCTGTGTATTCCTGAAACTTGTAGGATTCTTTTTGGCTTGCAGCCTTAGGTTTCGGCTCAGGCGTTGGTTCAGCTTCAACCTTCGCCTCCGGCTTTGCTTTTATTTCTATTTCCGATATCACCTCCGACTCCGGTTCGGGTTCAGATTCTGCTACAGGCTCCGGCTCAGATTCTGGCTCGACATCCGGCACAGATTGGAAAATTGAGAGAACAGGGGCTGTTTCCTCTTCCAAGACTTCATATTCTTCAGGGGCATCAGCATACTCTTGTGTCGGAGGTTCCGGCTCGGAAGGTTCCGGTGTCGCAGCCGCAGGGCTTTCCTCAGTAGTA
>CAMWTL010000249.1 GCA_947177145.1 uncultured Porphyromonadaceae bacterium | reverse complement strand
CCTGTATTGGCACTACCCGATTCCTTCTCATCTTTCTGTCCGTTGCCGCGTGTGTTGATGCGGTACCAACCGGTAGGGATGCCCTCTCCTACCGTGTTCTGCTCCGCACGAAGGTCGGGATGGAATATTACGTTATAGGGGGGAACGTCACCTACTTCTTCGACACCGAATGTGTAGGTGGCTTTGTAGACCTTCATCACCCCATCGTTCTCCCCTTTCACATTACGCACAGAGAGATTGTACTCGCCCGGATCCAATGAGGGCACAATGAGCGTCAGTACGTTTTCGGAAGCCGTGGCTTCAAGGTTAACGGGAACACCATCCTTCACCAACTGAGCTTCCACGCCCTCGGCTTCAACATTCATATCGAATGTGAGGGTTATTTCCACGCCATCGAGAGGGAGGTCAAACGAACCGTTCTCAGGCTCAACCGCAGTAACCTTCGGAGCATCCGAGCCGAGACTCCAACGTTTCATAAAGTTCCACGCCTCGACGCTGGTGAGGCAATGAACAGGATCTTCCGACTGCCAATGACCCTTGTCCTTAAACTGAAGCAGCTGCACCTCCACACCGTCAAGTCCATCGGTCCATTTCGTCAATGTAGCGCCGGAGTTACGTTTATTGGCAGGATAAGGCTTGATAATCTCAGGTGTGGGGTTACATTCGTTATGCTTAATCCAATTGTCGAGCGTGGGCTGCACACCGCTGAATACGCAGACATCATCGCCTGTGCCGTGTACGTGCATAATAGGAACGGGGCGAGCACTGTAAGCACTCTTATCCCACATCGGATAGCCGCTCACCGGAACAAAGGCTGCTATCTTCTCCGGAATACGGTTGGCACAATGATAGGTGAACATTCCACCCATAGAGAATCCGGTGAGGTAGACCCGGCTAAGGCTGATGTCATACTTCTCTTCCATATCGTCAATTATGGCACTGATGAAGTTGACATCGGTGTTACCTGAGATGTCCCACGCATTATTGGTGCCTTGCGGAAATACGAGCACAAACTTGGCAGTGTCGGAGACAGCGGTCCATTTTGAATTGGCGTCGTGCCAATCGGCACTCTGATTCATTCCGTGGCAGGCGATCACGAGGGCTGCACCGGAGGGTGTATTATCAGGCACATGCACTTTTATGTCACGTGAGCCTCCGTTGACCTTCACTTTCTCCCAAGTGGTGGCAGCCACGCCGGATGTAACAGAGGAAAGGGCAATGAGAGCGGTGAGTAATAATTTCTTTTCCATTAGATTTTTCGTTAGGTTGTTAAGGTTTATCCCGCCTGATTAAATCGTGGCTATTCAGTAGGATATTCCATTCACAAAATTAATCAAAACCTAACTCTTCTAAATTTTAAAATTATTCATTTACTTTCCTGTACGTCGCATAGGTCGGGAAGGCTATCTCATTTTCATACCAATTTGAATCATTTTGACGTTATACCTCTTCTTATCAGACTTTAGCCTACATTTTATCCGGGGATTGTCTGCATTATCCGTGGATAGGCTGCATTATCTGGGGCGGAGGGCACGGCGCTCATAGTCGTAGGGGTTGTGTTTGAATACGTCTTGAAGAGTCCTTTTGAAAGTCTTTGGGGTCAAATCCCGACCGGCGATACGTGGGTCGATGAATGTGGCAAGGCGTATGGGGGTATGGTCAATGGCATCCACCCGTGCCATAAGGTCTTTTATGCCGGAAGAGAGAGGAGAGAGATTTAGCGGGTATTGCAAGTCGTATTCGTCTAACACCCGCGCCAAGTCATGCTCCCATTTTTTTGCCTCTTTCACCGTAACGTAGTTCTTGTCATACATATAGACTTCGGTTGTGGTTGAGACAAGGAATGACTCGTCTCTACGATTGAACCGGAACATATTCTTACCTCTACCCTCTGATTTTATGTCGACCTTTATGCGGTCAATATCTTGGGCATAAAGACGGTCGGTTATAAGGTCGGTGAATGAGTATTCAACCTTTATATCCTCAAACAGCGTATTGGTTTCGAAGAAAAGACTTATATCGGGAATCCATTTGGTGCAATTAAGTGTGTCGGCAAGTACATCCACCTTTACGGTGAGATCGTCGTTGTTGCGTTGCCATATTTGGGAGATGCCGTTTCTGTTATGGATCGTATCAACGGAGATGAGATTCTGTGCTATCTTTGTCGGCATCGCCATACCGTTGATGATACTCACCCAGTCTGCCCAAGAGAACGACTGGTAATAGCGGTCGCTCACACTGTCTAATCCGTTTTTATTGGTGAAGTGGTAGTAGGAGTTGGCAGCAATCACACGAGGTGTCTTCCAGCCCTTATATTTTCTTACACCTTTATTGGGTATCATATAGTCTACCCATTTCTCACGGAAAAGGAAGATGGAATCGCCGTAGGAGGTCATAGTGGAGTATTCACGCACGTAAGCCAATATGTGAAGCAGCTTATTCTTGTCGTATGCCACTTTCAGCTCAGGCAAGGCTTTCAATACATTTTTTGGAGATGCAGTGTATTTGGGTGATACGGCTATACCCCCGATAGTGGCAGCAGGGATTATAATCACGAAGCATAGAAGCAAAAACAACGCTATTCGTCTCATGGGCTATACATTATTATGACTTATAGCGCGAAGTTAATACTTTTACAGATGTTATTATAATTTCCGGTAAGTAATTGAATTTGTTTAAGCTTTTTATATTTTCTTTAAGATTTCCCTCCCTTAACAATAAAACCGGATGCCACTAATATTGTAGCATCCAGTAAGGATTATTTACTCTGAATATTTTTATTGGTTTGCGTGACGTTTTTCCTCTTTTCTATCTTGAAAATAGTAGTATGCGCCACTAACCACTGCAATGAGCATCACAAGCCCACACATGATAATAAACCCCATATCATTAAATTTTAAGAGTTATTGTTTCTATTCCTTCTTCTTATAGGTCTATCAGAGATCAGATACAGACCCACCACAAGAGTCACTATAACAGCAAGCACGCCAATGACATACATCAGCCACGAATCTATTTCACCAAATACAGATGATAATACCACTGCGGTGATAATGTACTTGGCGATGTCCATCAACCATTTGCCTAATTCCTTTCTCATTGCTAAAGAAGTTGAATTATGCAAAGTTAAGGACTATTAATCGAATAACCAAATAAAAATCTTAATAGTTCAAGGGAATCTTCACTTTAGTTGGGGGAGTCGAGGCGGCGGCGAGTGAAGAAGCGACGGGTAAAGAGGAAGAAGATTAGGGTGCCCACGGCTTGCATCACAGCAGCTCCCCAGAACGCAGCAGCATAGGATACGTATTCGAGAAGAACACCACCGAAGAGGATACCAAGACCCATACCGACATCCCAGGAGGTCAATATTGACGAATTGGCTGTACCACGCTGATCATTACGTGCCAATTTGATGAACATATTCAGGAAGGCGGGATACATATGTCCGTTGCCCAAGCCTATCATAGCTGCCGAGAGATAGTAAGCCCAGCTCTGCTCCACAAGTGCAAACAGTGTAAAACCACCGAGGGAAAGCACGACACCTAACGCTGCATTCTCAAGTATCTTACCCTTGGCAAGTGCCTTGGAGCCCTGTATTCGGGAGAGGAACAGACCTATTGACAGAATCATAAA
>CAMWTL010000248.1 GCA_947177145.1 uncultured Porphyromonadaceae bacterium | reverse complement strand
CCTCCATCGCCGTCACCATAAGCCTTTCCCGGTACATGTTCCTTACTCGCAGGGTCGCCCCCCTGAATAAGGAAATCTTTTATGACGCGATGGAAAAGCACACCGTCATAAACACCATCCTTACAAAGGCGTATGAAGTTATCACGATGCAGCGGAGTGTCATCGTAAAGCAAAAGAGTTATATCACCTTCGGTAGTCTTAACAGTCACAACAGTTCCCTCCTCTTCCCTAATCTCCTCATCTATCTGTTCAACTCCTGATACGGCTGATATTCCGGAAGCCGACATACCATTTGAGGCAGGAGTTATACACGATGAATCAATACCGCAAACAACTGCCGAATCAGCAGAGCTTATAGCAGACGATTGCGAAGTAATCATGTTGGCTGCAAAAATTAGCAGACATCCTGCAAATGTTCTTTTCATACACATATGTTGTAAGGGTTATCCTATTCACTACAAGTCACACCATGCTCATATAGCCATTCCGGTGCTATATCTGCACCATTTGACCAAAAGATAGTTTCATCCAATCCAAATTTTCGGAACTGCTCCTTATCTTTTAGAGCCCTGAATACCGGAGCGTCCAGAATAGGACTCATATCTACTTGCTTTATGACACCATCGTTAAACACACATTTCAGAGTATATTCACCCTTATACTCAACATCTATTACTTGAATCCACATAACTTCATCTATTAATTTTTGTAATGGGTTCTCCTTTCTGAGCCTTATTCCACAAATCCATAACTTCCGATTCATGTTTATCAAGAAAATCGTTTACAAGTGCAATTGACTTTGATTTTGCCCGTCCTTCCACAAATCGGTCTTTTATAGTAATTGTGAAATTCTCCAAACCTCTCCTGACATGAATATGAGGTGGATTATGATCAAATCCATACAGATATATCAATAAGCCTTCAAGCACATAGATAGCACCCATAGTTTTTTTTGCAAATATAACCAAAAGCTACGACATAACAATCGTCTCGAAGTGATAATATCTAAAATCAATGTAAAAATGTCATATCTCCACACATAGATTAAAGATTGACAAAGCTATTGTAGCGAGAATGTATTTTTTGTAATTTTGCGATATGAAACAGTAACCGGATTGGCTAATATTAGTCTACAACCGAGAATAACAGTGAGGAGGTTTTAAATTGATTATGAAAGAATACGAAGCTTATCTGTTTGATTTCGATTATACACTTGCCGACTCGTCGCGAGGTATTGTGATGTGTTTCCAAGACGTGCTCAACAGAGCCGGCTATACACATATAAGCGATGATGCCATCAAACGCACCATCGGTCTTACACTTGAAGAGGCTTTTGCAGAGATGACCGGTGTAACTGACGCTGCAACACTTGCAAGGTGGCGTAAGGAATATGTAAGTATTGCCGATAAGGTTATGAACGATGCCACTATGCTATTTCCTGAAGTAACCGAAGTATTAGCCCGACTGAAAGAACATGGAGCGAAGACGGGTATAATATCGACGAAATACCGTTATCGGATAGAGAATTTTCTGTTGCGCCACTTTGACAAACTGCCGGTGGATATAATAATTGGAGGTGAGGACGTCAACACCCCAAAGCCATCGCCTGAGGGAGTTATAGAGACTATGAAAAGACTTGGCGTAAAGTCGGAAAACGTGCTTTATTGCGGCGATAGCATTGTGGATGCGGCGACAGCTTTCAATGCCGGGGTGGACTTTGCTGCTATCATCCATGGCGTTACGCCTCGCTCTGCCTTTGAGCCCTTCCCCCATGTCTTCTGCACAGACAATCTTGTAGACATTCTCCCCGGCTCACAGCCGACTGCATGACCTGTCGGTATCTGCCTGTAGATCCGATTTGTCATATTTAAAAGAAGTCGATATAACTTCCGGTAAAGGTATTATCGGGCTTTTTTGAAAAGCGGAAACAGTTCGACAATGGCATATACAATGAAGTATACGCCTATAAATATACTGATTCTCCTTTCAGAAGCTACAAGATGCCAGACCCCAATTGAGAGTGCGGCAATACCTATAATCAGCGTCTTAATATATGTCTTTGTTATCGGATTCATTCTGGAGGTTCTATTTTATTAATAATGGACAGTACCGATAATCAATATCGCTAACGAACAG
Source organism: uncultured Porphyromonadaceae bacterium (assembly GCA_947177145.1). GTDB lineage: Bacteria > Bacteroidota > Bacteroidia > Bacteroidales > Muribaculaceae > Lepagella. The sequence continues at coordinate 1,526 of CAMWTL010000248.1, read as the reverse complement.
AGAAAACCCATAACATTCAGCAAGAGCATTGTCTTGCGATGTTGAGCTCTCGGCAGTTGGTATAGGTAACAAAAGTTATAGGCGAGGAGAGTTATCAGGAAAATCATCAGGAGGATGAATACGGTGGGCATAACTTAAATTATCTTATTCTATTTCTGTATGCAAAGTTACAAAAATTCAGAAGATTTTGTATAAATTTGTATCTTGTTAATCTAATTTTTTGTTATGGAATACGCAAAGCTACAAGATAAATGCCGAGGCTCCCTCGTAGGAGGCGCAGTGGGTGACGCTCTCGGATATGAGGTGGAATTTATGAGTCTGAGAGCCATTCACAAGGAATATGGACAAAAGGGTATCACCCGTTATTCGGAGAATAACGAGGGTGTAGCACAGTTCTCTGACGACACACAGATGACTCTCTTCACCCTTGAAGGCATGATGAACGGCATTATCGCCACACAAGCCGGCAAACCTGAAGAGATACTCCCCTACATTGCCAAAAGCTACCTTAATTGGCACAAGACTCAGACCACGGCTCCTCAAAAGCAACCCGACAGTTGGCTGAGCAACATTCGCACACTTTGGTCGCGACGCGCACCGGGAACAACATGTATGAACGCCCTCGACAACATCTCGAATGGTGTGGAAGTATACAACAATTCTAAAGGTTGTGGAGGTGTGATGCGTGTAGCTCCGATTGGTATATTCAATGCCGTCCACTCCAATCTCTATTCATATGAAGATACCGCTCATCTTGCCGGCTGGGCAGCGGAAATCACACATCACCACGTGGCAAGCACATTTGCCTCTGCCCTGCTCGCCACCACTGTAGAAAACTGTATACACGATGAAACAGTAAGCAGATTGGAGTTTGAATGGATTGTTGACGGTGGACTGTCAATGATGTCGAAATACTTTCCGGGTGACGATGACAAACTGCGAAAATTCTGCAATTTGGTTAAGCTCGCCATTGAATTAGGCAAAGGCGATACACCTGATACTGAGGCAATCCGTCAACTTGGCGAAGGTTGGGTAGGAGATGAGGCTATTGCGATAGCTATATTTTGCGTTATGCGCCACATTGACAGTTTCGAGGACTGTATCATCAGTGCTGTGAACCACGATGGTGACAGTGATTCAACGGGTGCTATAGCCGGGAATATCATCGGTGCCATACTCGGATATTCAGCTATCCCACGTCATTTCCTCGACACGCTTGAGATAGAACCCGTTTTGCTCTCGGTAGCCGATGACCTCTGTGCCGACATAAACATTCCGGAAGTAAACCAACGTATAGGTCAACGTTATATCAACCACTACCCTGCCTACATAGACAATCAATTCCTGATAGACTAAGATTATTGTATCTTCTCAGCATAAACATCTCCTTACATTATAGCTTTATTATGAATTAAAGAGAAATACATAGAAAAATACCCTTGTAGTTTCAGAATAAAAGCGTCATAATTTTACCATAGTCTAATTTTGCCACAAAATTATTAACAAGTAATTAGACTATGGCTAAA
>CAMWTL010000247.1 GCA_947177145.1 uncultured Porphyromonadaceae bacterium | reverse complement strand
CTCTTCAATGATTGTAAATAACTTTTACGAAAGCCTACCTTGCTAACTATTAGTAGCCCGCGCCAGTCGCCATCCGACGTTAGCTGCCCTTATCAACCACCCTCCGAATTTATCACGCACCATATTTACCATGCACCATTTGGTCTTATCAAGCCCTGCTCGATCCCTGCCTGAAATCCTTTTTCCTTACGATCCATTTCAAACATCAATCCCGCCTTCAGCCCTCCGATTGGTATCTCCCAAAAGTTTCAAAAAAATTTTTCAAAAAAATTTGCCATATTGTATTTATATGTACGCGCACGAAAGAGCGAAAAAATTCAATAAAAAATTTCCCATATCAAACCTTTTCTAAGTAGCTCTTGTTATAATGGCATAAGAGCAATCTTAATGATGAGCGCCATCACAACATCAACGGTGACAAGCTCATTATCACTGAGATTCCTCAATTTTTTAATGTGCAATCGGAGCCGGCTAAGCTCCATATTTAATCAAAACTAAACAATATTCAATTATGAAAAAAGTTATTCTTACAGCAGCTTTGGCATTAGGAACTATGTCAGTTATGTCAGCCCAGCAGGCAATTGAAACTCCCTCGTTCGGCGACAACTGGTCAGCAGGAATTAAAGGTGGTCTTACCTCTCCTTTTACCAAATCCCATTTCTTTAAAAACCTCCGTCCTATGGTTGGTCTTGAGCTGAGTAAACGTCTAACTCCCAGTTTCAGATTAGGTGCAGAAGGTTTATTTGGAATCAATACATCCGGCATACGTAAGTCCGTACTTGCATCTGACACGCCAAGCAAAACTGCTTTTGATAACTCATATATCGGAGCCTTCGGTGCTGTAGATCTCTTCAACCTCTTCGGTGGTTATCCCGGCTACACACGTCCTTTCAATATCGAGGCTCAGCTCGGTGCCGGTTGGGGACACGACTTCATCGCCCACGGAAATGACTACGACTACTTCGCTACGAAGACCGGTCTTAACTTCAACTTCAATGTCAGCGATTATGTGACCATCTCACTCAGTCCTTCTGTTCTTTGGAATATGTCAGGCGGCAAGCAACCTCAAAATACCACCGCATCCTATAATCGCCGTCGTGCCAACCTTAACCTCACAGCAGGTGTATCTTACAACTTCGGTGGCAACGGTTTCGAGGTTGTCCAGCCCTACAATCAGGCAGAGATTGACGCCCTCAACGGTCAGATCAACGAACTCCGTGGTGTAGTTGACGCTCAGGCAGCCGAAAACGCAGGTCTCGCAGCCACAGCAGCAGACCTCGCACAGCAGGTAGAGCAGCTCCAGAACCAGCCTAAGGAGGTTCAGGTAGTCAATAAGGTAACCAACAATCTCGAATCTGTTCGTTACGTCTTCTTCAGAATCGGATCTTCAGCAATCGGTGCTGACCAGCAGCCCAACATTGAGATGATCGCAGCTTACCTCAACAACCACCCCGGAAGCAAGGTAATCATCAAGGGTTACGCTTCTAAGGACGGTCCGGAAGAGCTCAACATCCGTCTTGCCAACGCCCGTGCAAACTCCGTTAAGGACGCGCTTATGAAGCGTTACAAAATCCCGGCATCACGTATCCAGGCTGAAGGCTGCGGTATCGGTGAAATGTTCGAGGAGGAATCTTGGAACCGCGTTGCAATCTGCATCCTTGAGCAGACCAATAAATAATCCACAGAGCAAGATTATAAAGACATCCTATTTTAACACCAACAAATTCTCGATAGAGAGAGGGCGACTCAATAAATGGGTCGCCCTCTTCTTTTCATAATGCCACTTCTCCCGAAAGGACATCAATAATACCATTTATGTCATCAGTGAAATTTCTTCCTCAAAAAATGGGATATTTAGTCGGTAAACCTTATATTTGTAACTTCATTCAACAAAGTCAAACAAATTGCAAGATATGGAACGGAAGATTTTCTTATGGCTTACCCAATTCTGCGGTGCCGAAGCAGCCGAAACCTGGTCGGTATGGGTCACAGTGCTTGCCATCGCCCTGATTGCATGGCTCTCATACGTGATATGCATCCGAATCCTCAACCCTATCGTCACCCTCCTCACACTAAAGACGGAGACCACCTGGGACGATGATCTCCTGAATGAGAACGTACTCAGAGCCACCTCTCAATTAGCCCCGGCAATTTTAGTGGGCGTGCTCCTCCCCGACAACTTGAATGCCGGTGAGGACGTCTACAAATGGACCGTCAAGCTCACGGAAATCTATATTCTCTGGGCAGCCATTCATCTGATAGTCGTGTTTCTCCGAAGCCTACAGAATGCCCTCGATGAGCGCCACATGCTCCGTCAGCACAATCTGGAGATAGTCAGGCAGACGGTCGTGCTTTTCGTAATACTTATCGGAGTAGTTTTCGGCGTGGCGATACTCTTCAACCGTGACCCACTTGGACTGCTCACCGGACTTGGTGCTTCCGCTGCCATTCTCATGTTGGTGTTCCGCGACACAATTCTCAACTTCGTAGCAGGAATACAGTTGACTGTAAACAGGATGTTAGGACGCGGCGATTGGATTGTAGCACCCAAAGCCGGAGTCAACGGTGAAGTGGTGGAAGTGAAGCTCACCACAATAAAAGTGCGCAACTGGGACAACTCCATTGTCACCATACCACCCTACACACTCGTCTCCGACTCCTTCCAAAACTTCAACGCCATGCGCCAATCCGGGGCACGCCGCGTGTCACGATCCGTACTGATTGATCAGACTACCATCCGCTTCCTCACTCCCGAAGAGATGGCAACCTTATACGAAGAAGGTCTGATCCCACCGAGTGTCACCTCCTCCGATCTCACAAATCCTATCGTCACAGACAATCCCACATCCAAAGAATCTGCCCAAACAGACTCTAATGGAGCCGGGCCAAATCCGGAAACCTCCATGTCTACAAACGAAATCAGGACCACATCGGAAAATTCCAATCCTACAGCCACCGAGCTTACAGACCCCCAAAAAGGTCAAGCGCAATCTTCGAGGAACAACGAGGCAGCCCCTTCCAAAAACAATCAAGCTGAAGCTTCGGTAAAGAACGGGGCGGCAACCTCGGAAAAAGAACAAACCAAATCTTCAGAAAAGGAGCAATCCGAAGAACAGGAAAAACCAAAATACGAGATGCAGGAAAAGGTAGTCAATCTAACTCTGTTAAGAAAATACATGGAATGGTATCTATCAAAATACCCTGAAATCATCCACGCGGGCACCGGCAGACCTGAACTGACCCTTATGGCACGTCAGCTTCAACCCGCCCCGCAAGGCATACCATTCGAACTATACTTCTTCACCTCACGCACCCAGTGGAAACCGTTTGAGCACCTTCAGGCAGACATCTTCGACCATCTCTACGCCATCATTCCCCGTTTCCACCTCTCCGTCTACCAGTCCCCCTCCTCCAACGACTTCAAATCACCCACTCCCTAAGTCTGTTACCGGACAATCTCTCCCTACTCCAAAAACAGGCAAGGCTCCATCTGCGCTCTACCCAACGCAAATGGAGCCTTGCCTTTATCAACAAAAATATCTTCAGTCTCTTGAGAACAAATCGCGTGTATACACCTTCTCGGAAATATCAGCAAGTTCAGGAGCAGTGCGGTTAGCCAAAATAGCCTGTGAACGCCTCTTAAACTCATCAAGGTCATTCACCACTCTCGACCCGA
>CAMWTL010000246.1 GCA_947177145.1 uncultured Porphyromonadaceae bacterium | reverse complement strand
CGATATTTTCTCGCCCCAGAGGTCACGCTTGGCTTTCACATACTGTACGCCCAATATGAAGCCCCAGTGAGACACCATAGCGTTGACATTGCCGTTCCAGCAATGGTTGTAGAGCGTGTAGCCTGTGCCTTTCATACGTTCAGCCGTATATTGCAATGTGCCGGCAACAATGACCCAAGAGGGTATCACCTCAATTTGGGATGAAATCCAAACATTTACATTCTGGAAACCTTTGCTGTTCTCATAGCTTGTGATGAGTCTTTCTCCTTCCCACGAAAGATAGGGGGTGATTCCGTTGGGGCTGGAAAAGCCTCTCACACCGAATGACCCGTTCACCCGTGGCAGGTTATAACTATAACGCAAAGTAAGCATATATGATGTTGAGGTTTTCAGGTTGGGATTGCCGACGTGCCATTGGAAATTATCAACCTGCTGAGGCACAATGTTTGTCTCAGCAAGGGAGGGAGTGCTTTGCCAAGATGTGAAACTGAGCTGAAACTGGTTGCGGTAATTGGGTGAGTAGGTTACAGTTGCCTGTGGACGTAGATTCCAGGAATCCTGACCCTGATTCGTCTCCTTGAATTTGAAGGAGGTGTATTGAGAGCCGAGTCCGGCAGTGAGCGTCACTTTGTTGATGCGTTGGTAATACTCCGCAAAGAAATAGAGCTTGTCTTGGCGTTGATGGAATACTTCACCGTTCAGGTTCTCATATGTCGAGCGGTTACGGTTGGCTGAATATGACACTCCGGCTGTAAGGCGTGAGTTGTTCCAGTTCTTGATGTAGTCGGTTTCGAGAGCATAGACCTTGTTATTGTCTTTTATATATGTGTGGATGTCGGATATGGTAGCGCCGCCTTCAGGCACACTCTCGATATAGTCGGAATAGGAGTGACCGAGATACAATTTCGCTCCGAAGTCAACCACCAATGTCTGCCTATGGGAGAAATGTTGCTCTAAATATGCCGAGAAAGAGGGAGTCCAGCCTTCCGAGCCTTTTGTATCAGACAGATTTACGGGCTTGTCGCCGTTGCTGAAGGAAAGGAGACTGTTGTAATGAAATTTGTCGGAGAATGTGCCGTCGGCATTGAGCGAGACGTAGAAGATAGTGGTGTCGGGTTTCATATAATTATAGGAGAGCCACCCGGAAGCCTGTGAGTTGTTCAGTCTGCCCCCTTCGGGTGTTTCCACACGTGTCAGGGATTCACCGTCGGGATAGGTAAATGTCTCGGTGTAGTCACGGTAGGTCTTAATGTCTTGAGTTACCTTAGTCCTACCTCCGATGCTCCATTGCGAACGCCCCGAATTGAATTTTGTGTCGACGAAATAATTGCCTAAGGTTTGATTCAGAACCGGGCGTGCCTGTAGCATTAAGGAGCCTCCGAGAGTAGGATTTGCCACTATGAAATTGAGGACATAGTTTGCGCCGTTATAGCGCAGTCCGGGATTGTCAATCCATTCTACACGCTTGACGGTTTCGGGCGAAAGAGCCTTTACCTGAGTTATTGTGGCTGGCCTTCCGTTGATGCGGAGCTGAACATCTTGCCCGGAGGCTTGTATAGAGCCGAGAGCATCATTGACGGAGAGTGAGGGAATCATAAGATTCCTCAGTAGCTGCACTCCGTTTTTTGAATTGTCTACTGCACTCTTGGAGGGATGGTAGACATCCATATCAGACTTACGGATAACTTTGGGTGCTTCGATAACGATTTCGTCAAGCTCTTGAGTGGCGATGGAATCGCCGATTTCCTGTGCTGATGCGATAGCGGAAACGAGGATTGAGAGAGTCGCCATCATAATTCGATGTAAAAATTTCTTTGCCATTTTGCGATACGATTTTATTGATTTTATACCGCAAAATTATGGCTAAATCACTCTTAACACCAAATCTAAAAGTCTTAATATGGGATATGTAAACAAGTGATAATCAGCATAGGATATTATTAAAAATCTAAATTTACCCCTTATTGACCTAAATACGGCTTAATCTACGGCTTTCTGACGCAGAAAAGCCACGATGTCTTCCTTCTCCGGCACTCCGAGCTTCTTCCTTATGGCAGATTTACGCACATAGATTGAAGCAGTGGTTTGTGAAGAGATTACGCTTATCTCTTTAGTGGAGAACCCTGCCATCATAAGCACAATTATCTGTTCCTCCTTTTCAGTGAGTATGTCGCCATAGGTCTTATGGAGGTGACTGTAGAAACCGGAATAGAGGTTGTCGATTATATCGTAGACGTTGCTCCAGTTTACAAGGGAGGTGTCTTTGCTGTCGATTGAGGAGATCTTTCGAAGCATCTCGCGGTTCTGCTCAGTGGGTGTCTCAGCCACCATCTTGATTATACCGAGCTGCTGGAGCATAGCCCTTCGCAAGGTTTCATTTTGTGCCACATTTGCCTCCGCCGCGTTTAGTTCGTCAACGAGCTTCTGCAACGTTTCGGCTTGCTCAGCCGCTTCCAATGCCTTGCGTTTCTTGTTGAGTGCATACCATAGGAGAGCACCGGAGATTAGGAGGGTGGTGAGTATGACAATGATTATTATTGCCGTCTGCCTTTCGCTGCGAGCTTTCAGAAGTAACCTTTTGTTTTCAATCTCCAAGGCACTTTTCTCAGCCTCACGCTGTATGGCTTGGGTTCGGAGAATATTATTCTTCTGGGCATTGTTGATTTGAGCCATATTGATCAGGCTTATCTTACCTGTCTTCTGATAGTCAAAAAAGGTGTTGAGTATATAGGCGAAACTATTGTAATAGTTCTTTTCATTTTCCGAGATTGCCACCGCACAACTGTCAGCTTTCGCCAATTCCCGCAAAGCCTCGTTGCGCTGCCCCATATTCAGGAGCGCCAATGATTTCCACATATGGATGTAGTGCTGGACTGAATTTTCGGGTGCCTGGGTCAAGAATCTATCTGCCAAATTAATGCACTCGCTATATCGTCCAAGCTCCTCTAAAACTCCAATCTTCTCATATTCATAGCTGAAGCGTGCGAGAGGAGCTTCTTCTGCCGTTGCCTTGTCAATAAGCTCATCTATTACAATAAGGGCTGAGTCGATATTTGTGTATAGATAGCTAATGTATAACCAAGCTTTATACTGCTCTTGCCAAGCGGAGTCTTTGTCGATAGCCAAAAGTCGCTTTGTGCTTTGTTGGCTCTTGTGGTGGGTGCCGTAATCTCTTAGTCCTAAATAAACACTCTTACGTAAAGGAAACACTAACAGAGAGTCAGGAACGTTTTTCAATGATGACAAGGAGTCGAGCAGGGAGAATGCACCTTGATTATCACCAACCCAATACTTATATGTTGCTAAAAGGGTACCGCTGCGAATATGTCGTTTCAAGTCTTTCCCTTTGTAGAAGTCAAACGAATGACGTATCAGAGAGTCTGACAGATTCGGATGTCCCTGTCCGTTATGGGCTGATGCTATGACGTAATGATATTTTGCCTTTATGGAGTCAATGGTCAGCTCATTCGGTTCGATTGCCTCAAGCATCGCTGTTGCGCTGTCCGGATTCTCGTCTATCAGTGCTTCTGCTCGGTCGATCACCTCGTTAAAGTGTGATTGCGATCGAGAGCAAGCAAAAACGCAGATAATGGCCATTATGAATATCCAGTGTAATTTTCTCATTTCCCCTGTTTTTAAATGTCGTCGATTGTTACGTCCAGCTGGTAGCTTACGGGTTGGAGTAGTTGG
>CAMWTL010000245.1 GCA_947177145.1 uncultured Porphyromonadaceae bacterium | reverse complement strand
GAGCCTTTACATTCGGGACAGGGTATATCCACATCGGGGAGGAACTGCACGTCAAGGCTGACAGTGCCTGTGCCGTCGCATACGGGACAACGCAGACTGCCTGTATTATAAGAGAAGTCTCCGGCTTTCAAACCTTTTGCTTTTGCATCTTTGGAGCGTGCAAATATCTTCCGAAGCTCATCGTGTATGTTTGCATATGTGGCAACTGTAGAACGGACGTTGGCACCGATAGGTGTGGAGTCGATTAGCTTCACATGTTTTATTTCTGGTGCATTAATCGATACCACATGAGAGGGGAGGGGTGTTTCTGCAAGTATGGCCTGCAATCCGGGTACGAGGCTTTCGAGCACCATAGTGGTCTTGCCCGACCCGGAAACTCCGGTCACAACAGTGAGCCTTCCTTTCGGTATCTTTATGTCAAGCGGTTTAACGGTATGAATAGAGGAAGTAGTCATTTCGATGCAGCCCTCATCAAACACCTTGGAAGCAGGAATGATCGGCCTTATTCGATGTTCTTCGTCACCTGAAAGAAATGTGCCGATTCTTGAATCGGGATTTCGCTCAATCTCTTTAATTGTTCCCTCGGCTATTATCCTGCCACCGTTCGCGCCGGCTCCCGGTCCGAGTTCTATCAGCCAATTGGCATCACGGAGTATCTGTGTGTCGTGGTCAACGAGCACTATCGAATTGCCGTCTGAAATCAGATCGTGCATCACACCCTTGAGACCGTTGATATTGGCAGGATGAAGACCGATTGAGGGTTCGTCGAGCACATAGAGTATCCCAGTGGTACGGTTGCGCACCACACGAGCCAACTGCATACGTTGGCGTTCACCTGTGGATAATGTGGAAGAGGCACGGTCGAGGCTGAGATAGCCTAATCCGAGGTCAACGAGACGACGGGCTGTCAGAAGGAATGCCTCTCCGATATTGATTGCCATCTGTCGCATTTCTTCAGGTAATGTTTCCGGCACACCTTTCACCCATTCTATCGCATCGGAAAGAGTTTTCGCGGTGGCTTCGTCGAGTCCTATTCCGGCAATACGTGGTGCACGTGCGGCTTCCGAGAGTCTTGTGCCGTGACAGCAAGGGCATAGGTCGCTCTTCAAAAACTTCTCCACACGCTTCATGCCCTTTTCGTCGGTTACCTTTGCCAAGGCATTCTCCACCGTGTATACGGCATTGTAATAGGTGAAGTCAAGTTCGGCTGCCGTATCGCTCTTCTTGGCTTTATAGAGAATGGTTTTCTTGACTGCGGGACCGTTAAATACAATGTCGCGCTCTTTTTCTGTCAATTGGTTAAAAGGCACATCGGTCCTTACCCCCATCGCACGGCATACGTCGGTCATAAGCGACCACATCAGGCTATTCCAGGGAACTACCGCACCTTGGTCGATGGTCAGGGTTTCATCCGGAACGAGTGTAGAGCGGTCAACTGTCATCACTATTCCCGTGCCACCGCATTTCTCACAAGCTCCCGTGCTATTGAATGCCAGGTCTTCGGCTCCCGGACCGTAAAAATGTGTACTGCAGTTCTCACACACCAATTCCTTCTCAGCTGCCACGTCGAGCGAGGGCTTAGGGTAATGTCCGCAGTTGGGGCAACGATGGCTTGCCAAACGGGAGAACATAAGTCGGAGACTGTTGAGCAATTCCGTGCCGGTGCCAAATGTGCTTCTTACACCGGGCACTCCGGGGCGCTGATGTAGAGCTACAGCAGCGGGGACATAGCGAATATCCTCAACATCGGCTCTTGTGGCTTGTGATATACGTCGACGGGTATAGGTTGACAAAGCTTCAAGATAGCGTCTCGAACCCTCGGCATAAAGCACACCTAAAGCAAGGGAAGACTTGCCGGAGCCTGAGACTCCGGCAATGCCTACAATTTTACCGAGGGGGATGTCAACGTTGATATTCTTCAGATTATGAACGTTGGCTCCCCGTATTTCTATTTTGTCGTGCTCCATCCTCGTTTACCGGATGTTATTGATTACCATTTCTGATAGTGTACGTTTTCAGGAACCCATTTATCTTTGGGCTGGGAAGCAGCTTCGGGATAACCCATTGTAATGATGTTCAAGGGTATTACCCACGATGGCAGACTCAATACACGCTTCACTTCCGGCATCACTTTTGGATTCGGGTAAACTCCACACCACACGGCACCGATACCGAGAGCATGGGCAGCAAGCAATATGTTTTCAGTGGCAGCGGAGCAGTCTTGAATCCAATATTCACGTGCAAAATCAGTTGCGGCTTTCTCCATATCACCGCAAACAATGATAGCTGCTGTAGCGGTCTTGAGATTGGAGTAGGGGTGTACGGCACCCAGACTGTCGAGCACCTCCTTTTCAGTCACTACCACGAAAGCCCAAGGCTGCTTGTTCATAGCCGTAGGAGCTGCCATACCTGCCTTTACAATCATATCGAGAGTGTCTTTAGCGATAGGTTGAGAGGTGAATTGGCGGATACTGGTGCGGGTCATAATGTTGTCGAGCACAATCTGTGCGGCATCTGCTTTGGAGGTGTTTTCTCCGGCAGTGCTTTGGTTTGGCTGTGAGCATGAAGCGGTCAAGGCCAATGCTGCCACACCGAGAGAGGTTAAGACTTTGGTAATCTTTTTCATATTTTAAATTTATATTATAGTCAGGGAAGTATGATCAGTCATAGACTTCACTACAAAATTACATATAAAATCTTAAAAACATCTCATTTTCATCTGCCCAAATAGATTTTATTGTCAGTGCCAGCAGATTTGTGCAGTTATGTGAAAAAAGCTATTTTTGCAAAAAATAATACAATGCCTTTAAATCGAGCTACCCTTATCCGTATTTCTACCATTGACCGCTGCTTGCAGAACCGTTATCGGAGATGGACTATCAATGACCTTATAGACGCTTGCACAGATGCGCTTGCCGAATATGAGGGTCGGAGCAACCCTGTGAGCCGTCGCACTTTCCAAAATGATTTGGCTCTGATGCGCAGTGACCGATTGGGATATAATGCACCGATTGTGGTGCGCGAAAACAAGTATTATGAGTATGAGGATCCGGATTTCAGTATCACCCATCTGCCATTAAACGATGAGGGTCTACACGCACTTAACTCTGCACTTGATATTCTGCGCCAGCTTCAGGGGTTTCCACAATTGGAATCTTCAATAGACACGATCAGTAAGCTGAATGAGCAGATTTCACGTCACACCGGTTCATCAGTCCCGGCAATGGATATGGAGACAGTTTCCGGCTATCGTGGTGCAAAGTTTATAGGCACCATATATGATGCTGTGCGCCGTCGGCAAACGATTACTATTGAATATCAGTCGTTCAAGGCGCGACAAGCGAAAAGATTGATAGTCTATCCATATCTTTTGAAGGAATATCGCAACCGTTGGTTTCTTATCGGTGAGAAATCCACCAACAAAGTGCCACAGGTCAATATTTTCGCACTCGACCGTATACATTCTGTGGAGCCGGAGAAGACCCACCCTTTTAAGGAGTGTGTAGATTTTGATCCGGAGCACTTCTTCGACGACACTATCGGAGTGACCAGACTCATCAGCGATAAGGCGCGTCGTGTGGTGATAAGGATTGACTGCTATAATGCTCCCTATGTGGAGTCGAAGCCCTTTCATAAGTCACAGAAAGTGGAGCAGCGCTTCCGTGACGGCAGCATACAGATTTCATTGAAGGT
>CAMWTL010000244.1 GCA_947177145.1 uncultured Porphyromonadaceae bacterium | reverse complement strand
TTCTGCGCCTCGTCAAGAATAATCACCGCGTCGTTGAGAGTACGTCCACGCATAAAAGCAAGCGGGGCAATCTGTATAGTGTCGTTCTCCATATATTCCTTCAGCTTCAACTGCGGAATCATATCCTCAAGCGCATCATAGAGAGGACGCAGATATGGGTCGATCTTATCCTTCATATCGCCCGGAAGGAAGCCAAGCTTCTCACCTGCCTCTACTGCAGGGCGCGACAGTATGATTCGCTTGCATGCCTTGTTCTTCAAAGCTTGCACTGCCAAGGCGATAGCTATATAGGTCTTACCTGTACCGGCAGGACCGAGGGCGAAAGTAAGGTCATTCTTCGCAAAGCTCTTCACCATCTTCGACTGGTTGGCATTGCGGGGCGCAATCGGACGTCCCGACTGGCCGAAAATAATCACACCCTCAGCATTCACAGGCTTAGGGGGCTCACCCTTTATCACGTCGATTATCACGTCTTCGGGCAGCTTGTTATACTTCGCAGCATATGCTTCGAGTTCTTTTATCTTACGCTCGAACTGTGCCGTCTCAGAATCCTCCCCTATCACCTTCACAACATTGCCGCGTGCTGCCATACGCAGCTTAGGGAAGAGATTCCGGATAAGATTGATATTATTGTTGTTGACCCCATAAAAGGTCTGGGGGTCAACCTTGTCAATTATTACTATTCTTTCGTTCACTTTTATTCCTTATTAAATCTTAAGGCTACATTCAAAAACCGAGCCAATTTTTACGGCTTCAGATGTAGCACTATCCCACGCTCCCCTCCAAAGTGACCTGGAGAAGTTTCTGGGCTTCCACGGCAAACTCCATCGGAAGCTTATTCATAACCTCCTTGGCATAGCCGTTGACGATAAGAGCCACAGCCTCCTCTGTAGGTATGCCGCGCTGACGGCAATAGAAAAGCTGAGCCTCGTTAATCTTTGATGTAGTAGCTTCGTGTTCCACCGTAGAGGTAGAATTTTGCACGTCGATATAAGGGAAAGTATGTGCGCCACAATCCGAGCCCATCAGCAGAGAGTCACACTGTGTATAGTTACGGCAATTGGAAGCACCCTTCACCACCTTCACCAAGCCACGATAAGAATTCTGGCTCTTTCCTGCAGATATACCCTTGCTCACGATCGTGCTGCGGGAGTTTTTGCCAAGATGCACCATTTTTGTGCCTGTATCAGCCTGTTGATAGTTATTGGTTACAGCCACTGAATAGAACTCGCCTACACTCTCGTCACCTTTCAGGATGCAAGAGGGATATTTCCACGTGATGGCGGAGCCTGTCTCAACCTGTGTCCACGACACCTTACTACGGTGCCCACGACAAAGTGCTCTCTTCGTAACAAAGTTATAGATACCTCCACGTCCCTCCTTATCGCCGGCATACCAGTTTTGCACCGTGCTGTACTTTACCTCGGCGCGTTCCTCACAGATAATCTCCACGATGGCGGCATGAAGCTGGTTTTCGTCACGCATAGGAGCGGTGCAGCCCTCAAGATAGCTGACATAAGCATCATCATCAGCTACTATCAAGGTGCGCTCAAACTGACCCGTGCCGGAGGCATTGATACGGAAATATGTACTCAGCTCCATCGGGCATCTCACCCCCTTCGGGATATAGACAAATGATCCGTCGGAGAACACTGCTGAGTTTAGTGCGGCATAGAAATTATCACGGTAGCCTACTACAGTGCCAAGGTATTTCTTCACAAGGTCAGGGTAATCCTTCACAGCTTCGGAAAACGAGCAGAAAATCACACCCAACTCCGCGAGCTTCTCGCGATGGGTAGTCTTCACGCTCACGGAGTCCATAACGGCATCCACCGCCACTCCTGCCAACTGCTTCTGCTCTTCCAAAGAGATACCAAGCTTGTTGAAGGTCTTCACCAATTCAGGATCTACCTCATCCATACTCTTTTTAAGCTCCTTTTTCTTAGGAGCCGCATAATAGGATATGGCTTGGAAGTCAATCTCCGGTATTTTCAGGTGAGCCCACTCAGGCACAGGGAGTGTAAGCCAATAGCGATAGGCTTTAAGACGGAAGTCGAGCAGCCATTCAGGCTCACCCTTCACTTTTGAGATAAAGCGTATCACATCCTCGTTCAGACCCGGAGGCACAATCTCCGTGTCGATGTCGCTTGTAAATCCATACTTATATTCGGAATCGGTAGCCTCCTTGAGCACCTTCTCACTTTTATTTTCTTTCTCGTTGGTCTTCATAATATATTTATAATATATATGAACAAACTGAGGTCGCAGCCGGTTAGAATTAGCTCAAAAAAATTCTAAAAAGCTGCGGCGCTCTATTATGCCTACAAAAATAATCAAATTATCCCTATTCCGCAAATCTCTTCTCAAAGTCGTCTAACTTATCTTGATAATATTTACGGAGTTCTTTCCAGCTATAGTACGGACCGCTGACAGGCGTACCCGGCAGCCGCACCTCCCTTTCGTTGAGCAAGGCTTTAACAAGCACATCATCAGGATCAGTAGAGCCGGAACGACGATAGAATACAAGTTGAAGATTACCTGCCATAGGTATAATTTCATAGTCACGCCAATTCAGCTCCTCAAGTTGATCAAGATCTGTCACCTCCTTACCATAATCCTCTATCTCCATCAGCGTAACAAGATTCACCAATATTCCGTCGTGGCCATAACGGAGCCTCGCGCTCGGACGCTTAGAGGTGATTGCCGAATCAGTCTGTTCGATTATCCTACCCAAAAGCTTACGCTGGGTGTAAGGCATACGGTGATTGGTCATCGGTGTGTCGCCGCTATGGATAAACCAGAAGGCATTTCCCCCTTTCCAATTCTCCACTAATTCATCCTGTGAGAATACCTCTTCCAAAAGCCACGGCTGATCCGAATGACCCTGGGCAGCACCGAGCACCCAATAAAGGTAAGGCATAATTCCCGGAGCTACACTGTCACGCGCAAACTGAGGGTCAGTCACCAGGCGGTAGAGATAGGAACTGTCACCTTGATGCCTATTCTTGTAAGGATTCACCACTGACTGTTCGGCAGCGTCTTTGATTGGCCAAGCCGGCTTATCGTCGTAGTTCATAAACCACATATCAGCATAGCTGGCATCTTTGGTAGGGTTTACGCCGGGAGCAATCTGCTGAATACCCTCAAGACCGTTAAGCATTGAAAGGATACAGCGGATCACCACTGTAGACTTGGCGTCTATATCGGCAGTGGGATTGAAGATTTTGGGATAATTCTGAGCCATCCTCCTTCCTATTGCCTGATGTTGGAGGGCACCTTTATCGGAAAGCTCACCCAATCTCCCTTTAGATGCTTCAGCTATTTCTCGCAAAGCCGTGAGCGTCTTCTCACCGAGAGGAGTCAGCTTACCGGCTTTCTCTGCCTTCTCCAGATTCCTGACAGGGGTGAGATAGTCGTTCTCACCGATGAGCCAACGAGAGCCGTGCCTTCCATAATGCTCCATATGGAAAGGCTCATATCCGGCAGGGGCAGGAGTCTGTGCCGGAGGAGCCACCTCCACGTACGGATACTCCGTAAGATTACCTGCCAAGCCCCCGGCTCTCTGCGCCCACATCCCGAATGCCACAGCCGCGACACTCAAACATACGAAAATACGTTTCATAAATTTCTTTTCACTTGATATGTTTACTTAATTTATACAAATTTAGATAAAAATCCTGAGATTTTATCCAGACAGGATAAAG
>CAMWTL010000243.1 GCA_947177145.1 uncultured Porphyromonadaceae bacterium | reverse complement strand
ATTCCGCAGGCATATTACTGCAAGAAAGAGGGTGTGAAGAACGTAACTACCGAGACAGGCGCCGGACAATGGGGTGCGTCTTTGGCATATGCAGCGAAGATGTTCGGTCTTGAGGCAGCGGTATATCAGGTTAAGATAAGCTATGAGCAGAAACCTTACCGTAAAAGTATAATGCAGACTTTCGGGGCTCAGGTGACTCCATCGCCGTCGATGTCGACACGTGCCGGAAAAGATATCCTGACAAAGACTCCGAATCATCAGGGGTCGCTTGGCACTGCCATATCTGAGGCGGTGGAGTTGGCGCAGACTACTCCTGACTGTAAATATACGCTTGGTTCCGTATTGAGCCACGTCACTCTTCATCAGACCGTGATTGGTCTTGAGGCTGAGAAGCAGATGGAGATGGCAGGAGAATATCCCGATATTGTGATTGCATGCTTTGGTGGAGGTTCTAATTTCGGCGGACTTGCCTTCCCGTTTATGCGCCATAATTTCACCGGAGAGCGCAACACACGTTTCATAGCTGCCGAGCCGGAGTCTTGTCCTAAGCTTACCCGTGGTAAGTTTATGTATGATTTCGGTGACGAGGCAGGTTACACCCCGTTACTCCCAATGTTTACGCTTGGGCATAATTTCCGTCCGGCAAATATACACGCGGGAGGTCTGCGCTATCACGGTGCCGGAGTGATTGTGTCGCAACTGCTCAAAGATGGTCTTATGGAAGCTGTGGACATTTCACAGTTGGAGTCGTTTGAGGCAGGTACGCTCTTTGCCCGTACAGAGGGAATTATACCTGCGCCTGAGTCGTGCCACGCCATAGCCGCCACCATAAGGGAGGCGCTCAAGGCTAAGGAGACAGGCGAGGAGAAGGTTATTCTGTTTAATCTTTCCGGCCACGGTCTGATTGATATGGCATCTTACGATAAGTATTTCGCCGGCGACCTTCAGAACTATGCAGTCACCGATGAGGAGATTGAAAAGAATCTCGCACAATTGAACTCATAAGTATTCCCGGGCATGCCTGTTGTGGTAATTGCACTTACAGGGGATAGAGATTGTTTTTCGAGATAATTAGATTAATTTTTGAAGTAAGATAAAAAAATGCTCTATGAAAAGTTGGGATATGATTTAAGTTGTCATGCTTGACTATGTAATTGACATTTTTTATCTTCTTTAGGCAAAATTACTATAAAATATCAATCATACTTCCCGTTTCAGTGGTTTATGTCAGACTGATTGGCTTATAGAGTGACATCGTAAAATTAGGCCGTCTTAGGGAGTATAAGGTTAAAATTGTAAAATCAACACTAATTATTCACCTTTGGGTGAGTTTATTGGGTAAGAATGATTTTGTAAATCATATATTTTTAGTAACTTTGCATCCAAAACCCAATTAAAACCAACCAACAAAAATGACTAAAGCAGAAATAGCACAGGAGATAGCTAAGACCACCGGCATAGATAAGGCCACCGTTGTAGAGGTAATCGAGCAGTTTATGAATGTAGTTAAAGGCAGCCTCGCCAGCGGGGAGAACGTCTACCTCCGTGGCTTCGGCAGCTTCATCATCAAACAACGCGCAGAGAAGACCGCACGCAACATCAGCAAGAAGACCTCTCTCATCATCCCGGCACACAACATCCCGGCATTCAAGCCCGCCGATTGCTTCAAAGAGGAAGTTGCCAAGCTCTAATCCGAAAAGGGAGTAAAAAGCGACTGTCGTCAGTCGAAGAAATTAAAAGAGACCCGATTAAGATTCTTGAAATCTCTATCGGGTCTCTTTATTTTATGTTGCTCGATAAAGAGCTGACAGGGGAATGGTGGGATTAGAGGTCGAAGAAGCGTTTGGAGTTTTTCTTGCGGAGGTGGGTGCGTTCTTCTGCGGAGAGGGCAGGGGCATCCATTTCGGCTTGGATACGTCTTTCTTCGTGGGCTGAGAGTCTGGTTGAGAAGGCACTCCACATGGCTTTTGTGCCACCGACGGTGGAATTGAAAGCCATGGCGTTATCGATGTGCATACGTTTCGATATGGTGTCCACGTCAATGTTGGCACCTATGAAGTTGAAAGTCCAGCCCTTCTCTTTCAGCTCGGAAATGAGTCGAGCTACCTGGTCGTAGGTATAGTGGCGTGAGGCATTCTCCATGCCGTCCGTTATGATGGTTACGATTGCAGTGCTATCTTCATGGGTGGAAGCAACGGCACGAAGATCTACAAGTGTCGAGCCGACGGCATCAAGGAGCGGAGTGGCACCCCATGGACGGTAGATCTCCGTCGTCATATCCGGAATGTCGGCAATCAGTTTGTTCTTGTAGATGTAGCGGGAGGGGATTTCTGCGTTGTCTTGGAAGAGATAGATACTTACAAGATTCCGTTGGGTGTCACCATATTTCTTGGTGAGTGAACGAATCACGTTGAGGGTTTCGTTGCAGCCATCTACAGTCTGCTGGGTGAGTGGAGACATTGAGCCGCTCTCATCGAGAATGATGAGGTTGAACACGGTGGTTTTAGCAGTCTTTTCCATAATTGAGTTTTGTTGATAAGTGGAATGTTTTTCGTTTTTCTTTATTTTGTTTCAGCGGGAGATATTAATATATCAAGAAAGCTGATTTAGCGTTGTTTTTCGGTAAAATTGCGTTGATTGGCAATGTGATTTGTGAATTAGCGGGATGGTTTGCTGAAGAAGCCAAAAAGACCTTTAGTTGGTGCCTTTCTCTCTTCTCTTAACTCTTTCTCTTCTTTCCTCTCTGCCCTTAGATGTCTTTCCTCTCTTCTGCGTGTATCAGGGTGAGAGAATCCGGTAAGGGCACCCGGTAATGGTGGATTGGGTTCCGGTTCAAAATCGGCAGACTTGGCGAAACGTTCCTCATTAAATGTATAGAGTTTTCCGGTTCTTCCGGCAGGGGCTTCGTTTAAATCTTTCACTTCCGATATTACATCCGAGTCGATGGCTGTGCGCAGGAAATTACGTCGGTCGTAAGAGGTGCGGTTGATTACCTCATACACTGTCTGAAGCTGGCTTATTGTAAAGGTTTTGTTGAGAAGTTCAAAAGCCACCGGCTTCAACAGAAGGATTTCCTTCAGATACTCACGTGCCTCACGGATAATCTCGCTATGGTCGAAGGCGAGGGGCGGAAGCATATCATCGTCAAACCACATTGCGTTCGCAGCATCGTCACCTGCCAACACATTGTAATCATCCGGCTTAACCAATGCGATGAAGGCTACGGTCACCACCCTTTCTCTGGGATCTCTGCCGACTTTACTGTAGACCTTAAACTGGTCAAGGAAAACGTTGGAGAGATTCGTTTCCTCTCGCAGTTCACGTGCCGCCGTTTCCTCAATGGTTTCATCCATACGCATAAATCCACCCGGCAACGCCCAATATCCGAGAAATGGCTCATTGCCACGCTCTATAAGAAGTATCTTCAGAGCCTTGCCATTAAACCCGAAGATAACACAGTCTGCCGTGATAGCAGCGTGAGGATAGCGGTAGCAAAACCTCAGTTCCGGATTGTGGTCGGAAGTCAGCCTATCGTTGGGGGTATGTCCTTTGGGGTGGTTCATATCGGTCTATTTTTTCACACAATTAGATTGAGATTTCTTTTTGTGCGTTAATTTGACGCAAAGTTAATGCGTAAAAATGACGCACGCAAATTTTCGTGCGTAAAAATGACGCATTAGACCATTATTTAACTATCGTTAACATTTAAAGAAGCCTTTCCGGTTTAATTGTGAAGTTTATGA
>CAMWTL010000242.1 GCA_947177145.1 uncultured Porphyromonadaceae bacterium | reverse complement strand
AAGTGAAGCTCAACGCCTTCCGTAGCCGGGTACCCTCCGACCATTTCCCGGTAAAGATTAAAGTTAAAATTCAATGAAATTAGATAAGTTGCTTTTGCTGACTACTTGCATTTTAGGAAGCTTTGAACTTTGGGGAGCGACAGATGGGCGGGTAGGTAAGCGTGTGGCAGCCCTTGATTCAACATTGTGGGAGAAATCGGAATGGATTTCCGTTGTGGATGCTCCCGTAGTGACCGGGCGTATAGAGGGTAGAAATGAACGGGCTGCCGACGGTGCCGGCTGGTTCGTATCGACTGTCAAGAATGATAAGAAAGTGGCTTCGGCACGTTGGATGACTTCCGGTTTGGGAGTATATGACCTATACATTAACGGTAAACGGGTGGGTGAGGAGATTCTGAAGCCCGGCTTTACCCATTATGCCAAAACCAAACTGTCGTTTACATATGATGTCACGGATGCAATCTCCAGAAAAAAGAATGCAGAGAATGTGTTTGCCGTGCAGGTTACTCCCGGATGGTGGGCTGACAAGATCATAACTCCCGGCGGCAATGAGGGTATGATAGGTAAAAAGGTGGCATTTCGTGGTGTGCTTGAGCTGACCTTTACCGATGGTAGCAAGGAATATTACGGCACCAACACGAGTGATTGGCAGGCAGGGATTGCCGGACCGGTGAAGCACGCCGCCATCTTTGACGGTGAGGAGTATGATGCCAGGGAATTGCCGGGGTATCATATGGTAGCCAATTTCAGTCCGGCTGAGAGAAATGATGAATTTCTTGGCGGTATCTTTCCTTCCGACGGGGCAGAGGTGTATAGCCGTCCTGACTTGGCGCTATTGCCTAAGGAAGCATATACGTGGAAGGGTGTAACAGGAGCCACAGAAGATGCTTACGGCAAAATAAAGGTGGTGAGCAGATTTGGAAATAATGAAGAGATTGTGGTTAAGCCGGGAGAGACCCTTGTGGTGGATTTCGGTCAGAACTGTGCAGCTGTGCCGGAGTTTGAGTTTAAGGCTAAGGAGGGAACAACGCTTACCTGCTCTCCTTCAGAATTACTCAATGACGGTAACGGTTCAAAAGCGCGTGGGATGGATGGACCGGAAGGTAGCTGTCACCGTCTGAATCTCAGAACTCCTGATACGGGAATGTTGCTGAAATACACTTTCGGCGATAACAAGGATTATGTGACTTATAGCCCGCAAAGCACTTTCTACGGCTACCGCTTCATATCCGTGACTGCCGATGATGAAGTCTGTATCAAATCCTTAAAGTCGGTGCCGGTGACATCTATTGCTAACAACCTTGAAACAGGTAGTCTTGAAACGGGGAATCCTCTTGTAAGCCAATTGATAAGCAATACTCTTTGGGGTCTGCGTTCAAATTATCTGTCGGTGCCTACGGATTGCCCGCAGCGTAATGAACGCCTCGGTTGGACAGCCGACACACAGGTGTTTGCCGAGACAGGAACGTATTTTGCCGATACACGTCGTTTCTTTCACAAGTGGTTGAGAGATATGCGCGACACTCAGAATGAGAAGGGTGGTTATCCGGGTGTGGCTCCCGTAGCGCAATACGGTGCATTCCCTACCGATATGACGCGACTCGGCTGGGCTGATGCCGGAGTGATTGTGCCGTGGGTGGTATGGAAGCAATTTGGCGATACGGATATAGTTGATGAGCATTGGGCTTCGATGGAGAAGTTTATGGACTATATCGGTGCAGTGAAATATGACCACAATGCTTTACTTGAGGACAACGGCAATTATCAATGGGCTGACTGGCTCAGTTATGAACCTCTTGAGAGCTGCAGCGGACGAAAAGATTATCAGGATGAGCAGGGAAACTGGAGTGTACGTCCGGAAGCCGTAGATTATTGGAACTATCTGAGCGCAAGTTACTGGCTTATGGATGCCGGGATGATGCGTGATATGGCTGCTGCCACAGGACGCGACGTAGCCAAGTACGAGCGTATGGTCAGCGATGCCCGTAATCATATACGCAATACATTTCTTGACGAAAACGGCAGATTCAACACCGAGATTCTTAATACGATGCAGACTCCGGCTTTATTTGCCTTGAAGAACGGTGTGGTAGAGGGTAAGGCAAAGGAGGATATGATAGCACGTCTGAGGGAAAATTTTGCCCAACACGACAACTGCCTTCAGACCGGATTCTTAGGTACCTCGATTTTGATGCCAACCCTTACCGAGAACGGGATGGGCGACATAGCATATGAGCTGCTTTTCCAACGTAAGAACCCAAGTTGGCTCTATTCTGTAGACAATGGGGCAACTACCATATGGGAGCGTTGGAACAGTTATATGATTGACAGTGGTATGGGTCCACAGGGTATGAACAGCTTCAACCATTATGCCTACGGCTGCGTGTGCGAATGGATGTGGGAGACTATGGCAGGTATATCTACCGACATATCGGCACCCGGATTCAAACGCATTATAATGAAACCGATTCCGGATGAACGTTTAGGCTATGTGAAGGCTGAGTATATGTCGGCAGCCGGACCGATTAAGAGCCATTGGCGATATGACGGCGACCAATGGATCTGGAATTTCACCGTACCGGAAGGGGCGGTGGCAGCTGTGACCTTGCCGGGTGAGAGCGCATCTAAGGATTATGCTTCCGGTAGCCATACCGTCAGAATGAAATCAGCAGATATTAAACGACTTTAAATAGAACAGCAGTATGTTTTTCCACGATGATAGAATTGTGATTACCCTTGATGCAGGGGGAACTAACCTTGTATTCGGTGCTATGCGCGGATGTGAGTATATCACCGAACCTATCACTTATCCTTCTAATGCCCACGACCTCGACCTTTGCCTTGACACGATGGTTAAGGGTTTTCGTGAGGTGATAGATTCACTTGACGAGAAGCCTGTAGCCATAAGCTTTGCATTTCCCGGTCCGGCAGACTATCCCAACGGTATAATTGGCGGTTATTTGCCTAATTTCCCCTCGTTCCGTGACGGCGTGGCACTCGGACCTTTCCTTCAGAATGAGTTTGGCATACCGGTGTTTATCAACAACGACGGTGATCTCTTCGCTTATGGCGAGGCACTTTGTGGTGCATTGCCGGAGGTAAACAAGAAACTTGCGGAGAGTGGCAGCAGTAAGCGTTTCAAGAACCTTTTAGGCTATACTTTCGGCACCGGATTCGGTGTGGGTATAGTTGTGAACGGTCAGTTAAACCGTGGCGACAATTCTTGTGTGGAGACCTTCTGTCTGCCTCATAAGACCAAAGAGGGTATCATTGTAGAGGAGGGTGTGGCAGTAAGAGCCATCAAGCGTGTGTATGCCGAGGCGTCAGGTGAATATGACCATAACTATGAGCCGAAGGAGATATGTGAAATTGCCGACGGCAAGCGTGAAGGAAACGTGGAGGCTGCCCGTAAAGCTTTTGCAGAGTTTGGAGAGATAGCGGGCGATGCTATGGCTATGGCAGTGCAGCTTATTGACGGTCTGATTGTGATAGGTGGTGGAATAACGGCAGCGCGTCATTGGATTCTACCGTCACTGATGAAGGAATTGCGTGGTGATTTGGGAACACTCGGGGGCGACAAAGTGCGTCGTGTACAGATGGAGGTGTTTAATCTTGATGACCCTGCGGAGTTTGAGAAGTTTGCCAAAGGTAACACTAAAACTATTGTTGTGCGCGGTACGAATCTGACCGTGGAGTATGACGATATGAAGCGTGTCGGCGTGACTTTCTCGAAGCTCGGCGCAAGCAAAGCCATCTCAGCCGGAGCCTACGCCTTCGCCCTCTCCAAAATCGACG
>CAMWTL010000241.1 GCA_947177145.1 uncultured Porphyromonadaceae bacterium | reverse complement strand
ATGTCGGAGATAAGGTTTTCAGAGAAATTCTCATCCGCCGAGGCATCCGTAGTGTAGTTGCCACCCACAGAAATCTTGAAGCGGTCGTCAAACAGAGACTTCGACATAGTGTAGCTATAGCTTGTGGCAGTGCCCGACTCTCCGTTGACCATCTTGTCATACTGGTCAACACCCAAGCTGATATCCACACCCTTCACGTGGTTTGCCAAGAAGTTATTCACCTGCGAGGCAAGCAAGCCGTAGAGCATGCCTTGACCCTTCTGGAGAAGATCGCTACTTGCCGTCTTGACACCTCCGGCTGAATACTGACCCGTAAGCAAGAGGTTGATGGCAGCCATACTGCGCTGGTCGGCACTCATCGACATAAGATCGTTCTGCACGCTCATATCATCATCGGTGGAGAGATCGAAGAGCACCTTAGGAGCTGAGAGCGTATTAGTGATGGCTAATTTTACGAGGAAGTTCACAAGACGCGAATTACCATTCTCCACAAGGTTTGTCTTCACCATATCGGTAGCGGATACGTTGAGCATAGGATTCATAAGGTCGCCGCTCCAATGCACATAGCTCGACGGGTCTAACGTAAAGTCTGCCTTCACGGCGCCCATTGCCATACCGTAGCGTACCGTTCCCTCAGTGAGGTTAAGCTGTCCGTTGAGACGCATATCCCCCATATAATTCTGGAAGTAATTGAGAGTGCCCTCGGGTTGCAGCTGCACCGAACCGCTGCCCATAACAGCCGAACCCGGAATGTCAAACGCCACACGTGTGCCCGGATTTATCCTTAATCCCGCCGTGATACGCATAGCCATCGCCGGAGCCACGGTGTCTACCTGTGCCACAGTAGTGGTGTCGTTGAAATTGACAAACTTCACCACACCACCGGCATCCTGAAGCTGGTTGAGCTGCGCTGTGGTCTCCGACATCGAATAAGTGAGGTCAGTGGCTTTCAGCACTTTCACATCGGCATTGATGTTCATCGCACGCATTGAGCCGGTCACGTTGGCATCCATATCAATAAAGAGCTTACCGAAGATGTCGCTGCGTGTGTTCTTATCATTGCCTATCAGCTGCACATTACGCCCGTTGAGTCCGAGATTAAACAGGATATTGGAGAACTTACGGGCATCCACTGTGCCGTTGATCTGAAGAGGATTCTCATTGACACCCCAAATATCGAAATCCTGGAAGCGTACCACATTATCCGCCACACTCAGTGAATCGTTGTTGAAACGCATTGTAGACCCGATCATCGGAATATACACACCAACAGAGTCGCAGTCAAGGCGACCATTTAGAATCGGAGCGGTGAGAGAGCCCTTCATATTCATATTGCCGTTGAGATAGCCTGAAAGAGACGCCACATCACGGCCTAAGAAAGCATTGGCAACCTTTAACGGGAAACGGGTCAGACCGACATCGAAACGCTTGGTCTGCAACACACCGGTGGAATCCGGAGCGAAACGCATCTTGGCATTCACAGCGGAATCACCGTCAACCACAAGTGTAGCCAAGGCAGCTGTAGTGCCGTCATTGTTATATCCCGCACGGAGTCCGAGATCAAAGTCGCCTACCCGCTGACGGTCGTAGGTAAAATCCTTCACACCTACCGAGCCGCCTCCATAGAACCAGCTCTGAGTGTACCCCACAGTAAGGTCGGCATTCACAGAAGCGGTGAGCGGCGGAGCGAATACCGAGAGTTGCAGGAAGTCTTGCACATGGATATTGTCAAGCACAAGGTGAAGCTCGTCGTTGTTGTTACGCCCTACCTGGGTCTGCAAAAGTATGCTGCTCTCGTTGCTGTTGGCACGGAGGTCAGCCACGATACGACGGCTGATAACATTCAGATCCACGTGGTTATCCGCATTAAACTGCCAGGGAAGATAGGCGATAGTAGCCTTTAGAGGCGTGAAGTGGACGGTTGCAACCGAGTCCACATATGAGGCTGTCATACCGAGACGATAACCGGTCTTTCCTTTCTGGTTTTTCTGCGTGAGTGAGAGAAGCACACGGTTGGAGCCTACATAACCGTTGAGATTGACATCGGCAAATTCTGCTATAGGGTTGTTGGGACGATTGCCCATATGCAGCTTATAATCGAGCAGACTGCCACGTTGCGAGAGATTCAACGTAAGGGTATCGGCACGCATTGAGCCGTTAGATATGTTACGCACACCGGCATTACCGTATAGGAGGGAATCATTGGTAAACGATGCATAGATTGTATCGGTAGTCATACCCATCGTGTTGAGGATACGCCCTACTGTACCACGTCCCGAGGCGTTAAAGCCGAGGTTAAACGGAGGCAAGGTGTTCTGAAGATGGTCTATGTCGATAAACTTATTTTTTATCTGGCGGTTGAGAGTGTCAGTAGTGGTTGTGAAGCTCGACATCAGCTGCTTAAGCCCAACAGAGCTGTCGAAGCGTAAAGAGGTGAGGAGCGCATCAACCGTAGCATTGACACTCAGAGGACCCGAGCGGAATTTTGCATCGAGCGCGCCCGGTATATCGTATACCTGGTCAGCGACGGTCCACTTTATATCGTGGAGAGAGAGGTCAACGTCATAGTTCCATTTTGCGGGGCTTGCCGTTCCCTTGATGTCGATCTGTCCTCTACCCTCATTCTTATCGGGAGTGATTCCGAGCTGCTGAAGGTCAAGATGTGTGAGGTCTCCCTTCACATCAAAGGTGTAGAGGTCGGGATCCACAGTGCCCGAACCTTCGATATTGAAATCAGCCAAGGCATTGTTGGATACAGCCTGAATGGTATACAAGCCGTTGTGGAGCTGAATATCAGCCACAATGTTGCGTAGGGTCTGCTTATTATACACCACCGAAGCAATGTCAAGCTGAATATCCGTATGAGCACGCGGACGCTCCGGGTTGAATCCGGCACCCTTTGCACGCAGCGAGGCTGTGACAGGACCCACACCGAGTGTAGGAGCGAAATGAGCCACATTGACACGGGTCAGATTAACGCGGGCATCGTAAGATTCAGCTGTCATACTGACGTGCCCGTCGGCTGCCACATCGCCTACAGACGTAAGCAGTTTGAAATTCGCACCATAAGTCTCCTCCACTGCCGAGGCTGTGCCTTTTAGTTGGAGACTAGGCATCTTAAAACCTATGTTACCCAACAGACCATCTACCACAGCGGGATTCACCACCGAACCGTCAAATCCGAGGTTAGCACGAAGTTTCTTGAAATCAAGCGCGTTAGCTGCCTTGCCCTTAGCAGCAAGCGAGAACACACCCGGCATATCGGCTTTTAACTGAGAGATGGTGACATCTGAGAGCTTGCCTTCTGCTACAAGATCCAGACCTAATGGTGAACGCTGAGGAAGCTTACGGGTATATACTGCAAGATCCGGCATAAAGGCGTCAATATCAGGTATGCCAAGATTACCCTGCACCTTTACATTTACCGGAGCGTCAGGTTGAAGTGCCATCAGAGCGAAAGGCAATCCGGCAGTGGCTCCGAGAGTAGAATAAGGAGTAGCGATCGAGAGGTCGCGCAAGGCAAGTCCCGTGGAGTCAATTCCCACAGTGCCGCTGCCACGTACTATCTCGAGTCCGCTACGCTCTTTTGCTGTCATGGATATAATCGGAAGCTCAAGAGTGGAGGATGCATTATAGAAATTATGCAGCAGCACATTGACATCCGATACCTCAAGATAAGAGGGGTCGAATCCGGGAAGGGGTTTGGCATCCTTCACACCATATAAAGCCTTGAAAGAGCTTAGTTCCACTGTGTCACCTTTGATTATCATTGGAGGTGACGCTACAGCCACGGCTGTGGTATCCGGTGTCGGAGCAG
>CAMWTL010000240.1 GCA_947177145.1 uncultured Porphyromonadaceae bacterium | reverse complement strand
CTACATTATCAAGGCTGCCATATTTCTTCTTAGCTAACGACAACATACCTTCGGAGAGATCTACGGCTGTGATATGCCCCGATTTCCCGACCATTTCACTCAGATATGGCACCAGCACTCCTGTGCCGGTGCCAAGGTCAAGCACACTCATCCCCGGTTTTATAGGTAACTTCCCAAGTATCGACCTTACACGCTCCGGAGTAGAACGCACCTCACTCGCATCCCACTGCGGCGCAAGCTGATCAAAAAAATCTATTTCTGCTTGTGTCATATTTCAAATCGGATTAAAATTTCTTACTAAAAAATTACGATTCAGTAAATTTTTATACAAAGTTAAGTGAAATATAGTAAATAATCAAATAATTTTGTTAACTTTGCGCAAAATTTCACTTTAAACTACAATTCTAAATAAACCTTAACTGAAAATGGCCAATAAATGTTTACTTGCCGTTGCGTCGGCTTCATTGCTCACCGGCAGCTTCGATGCCTTAGCATCCGAAGAGGGCGCCATACGCCGCGACACGGTGAATCTCAGGGAACTGATAGTCACTGCTCCCCTAAAAACCGATCCCGACCTGATACCACTGAACGTGACACAAGTCACTGCCAAAGAAATTGAGAAGTCAGGTGAAAGCTCACTGCTTCCCGTGCTTGTGTCAAAAGTGCCGGGACTTTTTGTCACGGAACGCGGATTTGCCGGTTATGGAGTGTCTGGCGGCAGTGCCGGAACAGTAAACATACGTGGTGTGGGGCAAGGCAACAAGGTGCTCTTTATGATTGACGGTCAGCCGCAATGGGCAGGTGTGTTCGGACATTCTCTGGCAGATACATATGTAGCCAACGGAGTTGAGAAAGTTGAGGTGGTTAAGGGTCCATCATCGTTGTTATATGGCTCAAACGCGATGGGTGGCTCTGTCAATATAGTGACTCAAGTTCAGAAAAAAGATGGCATCACAGGTCGTGCACGCGCCCTGTTCGGATCCTACTATACGCAAAAATTTGCAGTCTCTTCCGGTTATAGGAAAGGTAAATTCTCAGCCACACTCTCAGGGCAAGTTGACCGCAGCAACGGTAATAGGGAACGCAGCGAGTTCTGGCTTGCAAATGAATTTCTCCAGCTTAAATATGCAGCATCCAACAACTGGAGCCTTGCGGGAATGCTCAATATGACTCAGACAAAGGCAAACAACCCCGGTACTCTTCAGGATCCCCTTGAGAATATGTGGACCGACGTGGTACGTGGCACAGGTGGCTTATATATTAAGAATGAGTATGAGAAAGCCGACGGAGGAATACAAGGTTACATAAACTGGGGACGTAACATTGTTGACGATGGTAATACCCCCGGGCAAACTCCACGTGACTATCTCTTTCATTCCACCGATTATAATATGGGATTCACTGCCTATGAAACAATGTATCTCTGGGAAGCCAATACCTTGTCAGCGGGTATAGATTTCCAACATTGGGGTGGACACATATGGAACACCAATAAGGAAGACGAGTCTATCATAACTTCCGAAGCCACGCATCACGTGAACGAGGTGGCAGGCTATCTGATGATGCAGCAGGGGTTCTTCAACGACGTGCTTAATGTAAACGGTGGCGTGCGTCTCCAACACGGGTCAACCTACGGCAATGTATGGGTGCCTCAGGCAGGACTTATAATTAAGCCGGGACGTGACTCACAGTTTAAGGCATCGTTCAGCAAGGGCTTCCGCTCTCCCAATATACGTGAACTCTATCTGTACCCACCTGCAAATCCCGACCTGAAGCCGGAGTATATGCTCAACTACGAGATAAGCTACCGTCAGCATCTTCTCGATTATCGACTTATGCTCGGAGCTGCCATATTCTATATCGACGGCAAGAATATGATTCAGACCGTACGTGTAGACGGCAGACCCCATAACGAAAATACCGGCAAGTTCCATAATAAAGGCTTTGAGATTGAAGCTGCCTACAGCGTTCTCCCCAACCTGAGTGCAAGTGCGTCTTGGTCTTACCTGCATACGGATTCCGACAATCTCTACTCTCCTAAAAACAAACTCAACGCCGAGATAAGTTATTCACCCGGTCCTTTCAGCTTCACACTTGAGGAGATGAGCATATGGAGTATGAAGAACGGCAATCCCGACGGTTCTACAGTGAGCTATTCGCTCCTAAATCTAAGGGCAGCCTATACCCTCGCTGCCAAAGTGCCCGTCACCTTCTCGGTAAAGGTTGACAATATCACCGATAAGCGTTATCAGATAATCTATGGTTGCCCAATGCCGGGTGCGACCATCATGGGCGGAGTGGAATTTCAATTCTAAGAAAGGATTTAAGCAATTAAAGAAATAGATAGTCAGCAACTTTGAAAGTAATGATATGAAATCACGTCTCTCACTGCTATATTTCTTGCAGTTCAGCGTATGGGGCTGTTACCTCACCTGCTTCGGGCAATTCTTGGGGGCTGGAGGCTTGGGAGGAGACATAGCCTGGTTTTATGCTGCCATCGGACTGGTCTCTATCATTACGCCCTCCCTCTTTGGCCGTCTCGCCGATCGCACGGGACGGCCGGAGAGATGGTTGGGGCTATGTCATATTGCCGCAGCCATTGTTATGCTTGTGTTATGGCGGTATGGTATAACACATCCCCGTCTTGATTTTTGGGTCACCTATCCCTTATATCTTCTGTTCCTATCGCTTTATATGCCTACTATGGCACTTGCCAACACTGCCACATTCGGTCTGCTTGACCAAAGCGGCTATAATACCGTCACAACCTTTCCATCCATAAGAATCTGGGGCACGGTAGGCTTTGTAGCGGCTATGTGGTTTGTCAACTCTGCATATTGGGAAAACGGTACATTAGGCTTTGCATTTTCCGATACCTCAGACCCCGGACGTTTACGCTTTCAATTCAATGCTATGCAGATGATGTGTAGTGGCATAATGGGTATCTTGACAGCAGTTTATACCCTTACGTTGCCCCGGCTAAAAAGCGGAATAAGCCTCAAAGGAGAAGACAGACTATCGGCTAATACCTCTATCAGCAAACAGCATCCGTCGCTCATCGCATCGTTAAAAATGATGTTCAGTCGACGAGAGATTGTTATCTTTCTCATATTTGTGATATTCTCCGGAGTATGTCTGCAAATATCCAACGGCTTTGCCACACCCTTTATCTCCCACTTCTCCGGAATAGCTGAATATGCCGGTTCCTTGGCTTCCGGAAATGCCACGATGCTTTTTTCCCTCTCGCAGATTTCCGAGGCGGCGTGTATCCTTTTAGTAGGAATATCGCTTAAACGCAAAGGTATAAAGTGGGTATATGCCATAGGGCTTTTAGCTTGGTCGCTACGGTTTCTGATGCTTGGCACGGGTAATCCGGACGACGGTCTATGGCTTCTCATCGGCTCTATGATTGTATACGGAATCGCATTCAACTTCATCACCATAGCCGGTCACTTATATATCCAGCAGATAGCCCCCGACAATATGAAGGGCTTTGCACAGGGGTTAATGATGTTTATGAGCAATGGCATCGGAGCCACATTCGGCACGATAGCCGCAGGAGCGATAGTAAACAGATGGTGTAGCTGGGAGATGGTTACACTGCCCGGCTCCCATGCCCCTATGCGTCTCTTTATGGGCAATTGGGAATGGCCTTGGCTAATCTTCGCCGCCTATGCCTTCCTCGTAATGGCAGCCTGGCTTATCTGCAAACCCGCTTTCACTACGAAATCAAAAGCATAAAGGCGTGGGGTTTAACATAAAGCCAGACCGCCTTTCGGAATAACAGAGTCCTTTCCAGATTCAATCCTTACATTTCTTTCCTCT
>CAMWTL010000239.1 GCA_947177145.1 uncultured Porphyromonadaceae bacterium | reverse complement strand
GATACCGAGATAGCTATGGAGAAAGATCGACTGCAAGTGCGTCGTGATATTCTCTCAGCCCGTACCGAACTGAACCGTAAACGTCGTGCCGCTGACCAACAGAAGACTCTACTCGAAGAGAAACTGACATCGCGAGAGGAGTATCTGAAGGCGCAGGAGGATTACGAGTTAGCGGTTGAGAATCTGAAACTTCTCGAAGACAGGCTTCGTCAAGACTCACTCTACCGCTCTGTACAGGTGGCAATGATGCAGGAAAGCCTACACAATATGCAGGAGAACTTCGCCTTGGTACGCCAACGTGCTGATAACCTCAACATACGCGCTACGCACAACGGACAATTGGGTAGCCTGAATGCAGAGATTGGACAAAATATATCTACCGGACAGCAGGTAGGGCAAATAAACATACTCGACAACTATAAATTGACTGTAAATATAGACGAACTCTACATTGACCGTGTATCACCCGGACTACAAGGGAAAGTGAGCCGTCAAGGGAAAGAGTTTGACGTGACAGTACGAAAAGTCTATCCGGAGGTAGTGAACGGTCAGTTCCGTGCCGACCTCGATATTGAGGGAACGATGCCGGAGAATCTGCGTGTGGGTCAAACTTACCCTATCGACCTTTTACTCGGTCAGCCGATAAAGGCATTGATGATCGCCAAAGGCACATTCTTCCAAAGCTCCGGTGGTAAATACGTCTATGTTATGTCGCCCGACGGGAAGAGCGCCACAAAACGTGAGATTAAAATCGGACGTCGTAACCCACGGTATTACGAGATACTTGAGGGTCTTGAGCCGGGTGAGACAGTCATCACCAGTTCCTACTCTACTTTCGGCGAAGCAGACCGTATCGACATTTCCAAATAAATAAAACGATTAAATAACTTAATATCATTATGAATATAGACATTACGAAGTTAGAGAAGATTTTTCGCTCTGACACAGTTCAAACAGTAGCCCTCAATAACGTGTCGCTCTCAATTAAAGACGGTGAATTTGTAGCCATTATGGGACCGTCAGGCTGCGGCAAGTCAACATTGCTAAATATACTCGGTCTGCTCGACAATCCCACTTCCGGTAGCTACAAGCTCGACGGAAAAGAGGTGGGACATCTCAAAGAGAGCGGACGCACCGACTACCGTAAAGGACGAATCGGCTTCATTTTCCAGTCGTTTAATCTCATCGACACGATGACCGTGCGTGACAATATAATGCTTCCGCTTAACAATCTCCCCCTATCGCGAGAAGAGAAAAACAAACGTGTGGATGAAGCCCTCTCGCGTATGGGTATCGCTCACCGCGCCAAGCATTACCCTTCACAGTTATCGGGTGGACAGCAGCAACGTGCTGCGATAGCACGTGCTATAGTTGGTAAGCCCGGACTTATCCTTGCCGATGAGCCGACAGGTAACCTCGACTCCAAAAACGGTGCTGAAGTAATGCAGCTCCTTTCGGAGCTTCACCGTGAGGGAGCGACAATTGTAATGGTGACTCACTCACAACGCGATGCCACAGTAGCCGACCGCATAATAAATCTCTTCGACGGTCAAATTGTAGATAATCTCCAAACCATCTGAAAATTATGTTTAAATTCTTTACTTCCGACCTGCGTCGGAATCTTATAAAGATATTGTGCCTGACCGTCGGTCTTGCCGTGGGCTTCCTGTTGGTGGCGAAAATATACTTCGAGCAGACTTACGATTCTTTCTTCCCAAACATCGACCGTCTTTACAGGGTGACGGAAAGCGTGGATGAGAACGGTGAATATAAGGAGTATGACTACACACCGGGTGGCACTGCTCACGAGCTTCAACGCAATATTCCCCAAATCGAAATAGCTACCCGGATTGCTCCTGCCACAGGTGTCACCAGCATTAAACTTGAAGATGGGAGAATTTTTGAAGTAGAGAATATCACATTTGCTGATACGTGTCTATTTGATGTGCTCTCAACCCCTGTCATTGAAGGCAATCCCCATGAAATATTTGCCATTGAGGATAATGTGATGATTCCACGCTCCCTTGCCGAAAAAATCGGAGGAGATGTAATCGGATTGAGATTGTCGAACATAGGCTGGGGAGATGATTTTAAGGCCACAATCTCAGGAGTCTACGAAGATTACCCCCTTAATTCCACTATAGGGAATGCAGTATACTTAGGTATGCCGACTGTTAAAAAATTATGGTGGGACGGGTCTGCTGAAAATCTTCTCGGCAACGATGCTTACCTAAGCTATGTCCTTCTTGCAAAGGGGGCTAAACCGGATGAACTCCATCCAAAAATCCTTGCTCATCTGAAAACGAAACTTCCTGAAATTGCATTTACCATATCAGACTATAAGATATGGCTACGCCCCCTCGCCGGCGCCTACTCTTCAAGGGATGGTGTGAAAACGATGTCCTGGATGTTGAGTATGCTTGCAGTGGTGATGCTTATGTGTGCCGGACTGAATTATCTCCTTATAGTAATCGGACAATTGGCGCGTAGAGGCAAGGAGATGGCTATACGTAAATGTTATGGCACCGACCGTAAGAAGCTCTTCCTACGTGTGATGGGTGAAAGTCTTTTCTTCCTGATCATATCTTTGGGACTTGCCATACTGCTATCCTTCTCCCTTTCCAGCCTCTGTAAGGAACTGCTTGGTTACACACCTAAAGAATTATTCTCCACAGGGCAAGTATGGATAGTGGAAGGTATTGTATGTGCCGTCTTACTGATAATTACCGGTATCATTCCATCAATTATATATAGTCGTACACCTGTAGCACACGCTTTCCGTCCTGCCACACACGGGAAAAAGGGTTGGAAATTAGCGTTGCTTGCAATCCAATTTTTCGCCACAGGTCTGATAATGTGCTTGCTCGTATTAGTAGGCAGACAGTATTCAATGGTTGGCACACTTGACATTGGCTTGGAGTATGAGAACATCGGAGTATTTATGCGCAACGGTCTCTCTGAGGAACGTGTCAATACAATTATAAAAGAACTTGAAAAACTGCCTTTTATAGAGAAGGCATCTTCAAGCTACCGTGACTTGGCTGAGCCCGCTTCCGGTAATATGATGTGGACTGAAGGCCAAGAGGAAAATCAGGTGAATTTCGCAGATATGCAGTTTATCAATCCTGACATGATTGACGTGATGGGTATAAAGTTCCTACAGGGTGGTAATTTCCATGAAAGCACTGACTCCACCCTAAATGAAATCATTGTGGAAGAACGATTTATAGATATTCTACACAAATATTTCGGTGAGACTGATAGAGACATCGTTGGAAAGACAGTCTACATCACGGGACACCAAATTAATGATATCCCTAATCCATTATTCACCATCGTAGGTGTGATAAAGAATATACGACGCGGCGGATATGAAAGTGACCGGGCAGATACCCGCGCCGGAGTGCTTTTCCCAATGAATTGGAGAATGGGGCGTATATTCGTACGCTTCACCGAGCTTACACCCGAGCACCTGAAAGAGGCACAGAAAGTTATCGACTCCCTCAAAGATGGCAGGGAAATCTATATAATTCCTTATAAGACCCAAATCTATGCCAAGCGTGACACTATCAGAAGATTCGGAACGTCGGTTATGGTGGTAGGCATAGCCATTATCTTGATTGCTCTTATCGGTCTTATAGGGTATGTAGCTGATGAGGTGAACCGTCGGGCTAAGGAGATTGCCATACGCAAAGTGAACGGCACACCGGCAGCCAAGATTGTACGTCTCTTCTGTATCGACATCCTCAAAGTAGCTGTTCCCTCGCTGATACTTGGCGGTGCGGTGGCAATGATTGTAGGTCAGCGTTGGCTTGCACAGTTCACTGACCGTGTGTCGCTCTCACCC
>CAMWTL010000238.1 GCA_947177145.1 uncultured Porphyromonadaceae bacterium | reverse complement strand
AATAGAAATACTTGTCGTCTGTCACTATCGAAACCAACGGCAGAGTCAGCTCACGCGGATGCTTTATATAGGAGTGCGTGGTGCTTCGCGGAGAGAGATAGCCGTCGCAGAATATCTTCGCCCTGATAACCTTGGTAGCCATAAACTTAAAAGGCACAGTATATTTGTAGCTCTTCTTCGTAGGTTCGCTGCCATTGAGCGTATACCTTATCTCTGCACCTTCGGGAGTACCCTCCGGCAGACTTAACACCACTTCCACATCATCTGAAATCACACCCCCCGGCACGCTGAACACCGGTTCGCCGAGGATATCCTTGCAGAGCGTCCCGCAGTTGGCAGCTCCGGGAGTAGGTTCAGCCTGATAGCCCCACTTGTCATCGTCCTCGCTCCTCTTGCCGTAAGCGATGTTCGGAGCCGGCTGCTTCTTCATCTCCTCCACCTTATCCGTCACCTCATCGTTATGGAAAAGATACACACTCCCACCCTTTCCGGAGTCGAGACGGAAACTCGTATGCAGCCCCTTCCCTACCTTGTCGCAGTATATAACCACAAACTCGCCGGGAGCAATCGGCATATACGGTAGCGGATAAGCCTTCTTCAGCTTATCGCTGTCGCCGAGCTTATACTCGCTCAACACCTCAGTCTTGTCGCCGGCATTATACAGTTCCACCCACGAATCGGGAAATTCGTTGAGATCATCCTTGATACAATCGATGTTAGACTGCATAAGCTCATTAATCACAAGCTGAGCGGAAGCACCCGCGCCACCTGCTGCCATCGCAGCCGCCAACATCGCCATCCTATAAAGTTTTTTCATAATGTCAGATTATTAGAATTGTTGCAACAGGCAACATTTTGCGAATTTAGTAAATTTTTCACTAATAAATGTTATATCTCCCGATAATTGCTTATTTTTGCAGTAAATTGACTTTAAATTCTGACATCAATGAATCTTACCCGACTCTTCGCTGCGGCAATGCTCACGGTTTCAGCCTCCATAGCTTCCGCAGCCGACTTCAACCAAAATTTCTGCGACAGCACTCTCCGCGTTGACTATATATTCGGCGGGGGACCCGGCGGCGTGAAGGTCATGCTCGACAGCCAATCAAAGCAAGCCGGATGGGCAGGCCGTCGCCACCGTCTCAATGAAGCTCCCATAGCAGGCAACGGTACCATACTCGTGACCGATCCCGTTACGGGCGACACTCTCTACCGCAATGCCTTCTCATCCCTCTTCCAGGAATGGATATATACCCCGGAGGCAAAGGAGATCGACATGTCGTTTGAAAACTCTTTCCAAGTGCCTCTCCCGAAGAAGGAGGCTGACATCACCGTGAGCATCCGCGACAACCGTCATGAAGAGATCGGACGCCTCACCCACCGCTACCGCCCCGATGACGAACTCGTGGCACTGCGTGGGTCAAACCCTATGCCCCATCAATATATACACAAAGGTGGCGACCCTAAGAATGCTATAGATATCGCCGTGCTTGCCGAGGGCTACCGTCCTGAGGAGATGGACTCATTCATCAATCAGGCATCGAAAATCGTAAACGAGATCCTAAATTATGAACCTTATGCATCCAATAAGGATAAGTTCAATTTCGTGGCTGTTATGACCCCATCCCGTGAAAGTGGTGTGAGTATCCCGCTGAAAGGGGAATGGAAAGACACAGCCTTCGGATCGCATTACAGCACCTTCTATTCCTCACGCTATCTCACCACGCCCCGAGTAAAGAAACTGCACCAGATGTTGGAGGGCATTCCCTACGAACATATACTTATCGTAGTGAACACCCCGGAATACGGTGGCGGCGGCATCTTCAACAATTATCAGATTGCAGCTGCCAACCATGAACTTACCCTCCCCGTAGCCGTACACGAGTTTGGACATAGCTTCGGCGGACTTGCTGATGAGTATTTCTACGACGGTGATGAAGGTGACACCTATCCGCTCGACGTTGAACCTTGGGAACCGAACATCACCACGATGGTTGACTTCGACTCCAAATGGAAGGATATGATCAAAACCGGCACACCCGTCCCCACTCCCTGGGTAGACAAGGGTGGCACACGCGAGGAGCGTATGCGTGAGGCAGCCAAGCAGAAGATTAATCCGAATCAGGTGCTCGGAGCATACGAAGGTGGCGGCTACAGACCAAAAGGTATTTACCGTCCCGTAGAGACCTGCCGTATGCGCGACAACTATTATCCCACTTTCTGTCCCGTCTGTGAACGTTCTCTCCGCACCCTCATCGACTTCTACACCCTGCCAAATTAAACTTTTTGCTACAAAAATTTGCTTTTTAGCTGCAAACGCTATAACTTTGCAGCGTTTTTATACGCACGGCATAATGAACTGCATCATTAACATACGACTTACCTCCATTATTCTACTGCATACACCGGTGGGAAGTCTTGTCTGCGCATAACCTCAAACGACATCAACTAAGCCTTTCCCACCATCCTTGGGAAAGGCTTTTTTATCATACAACAATCTCCGAATCATCCTCCCGAAGCATTCGGCCTAAGAAATCAAAGCAAAACAAACAATAAATCTACAGGTAAAAAATGGCAAACACTCTGTTCGACAAAATCTGGGACCGCCACGTGGTACAGCACGTGGAAGACGGACCCGAGCAGCTCTACATCGACCGCCTCTACTGCCACGAGGTGACAAGTCCACAGGCTTTCGAAGGCATGCGCCGCAGAGGCATCAAATGCTTCCGCCCCGGCAATATCTTCTGTATGCCTGACCATAACACCCCTACCCACGACCAGGACAAACCGATTGAAGACCCTGTGAGCAAGACACAGGTAGACACCCTCGCCCGCAATGCCGAGGAGTTTGGCCTTGAGCACTTCGGGATGATGAACCCTAAGAATGGCATCATACACGTGGTTGGTCCGGAGCGCGGTCTCTCCCTGCCCGGTATGACAATCGTATGCGGCGACTCCCACACCTCTACCCACGGAGCTATGGGTGCCGTGGCATTCGGCATCGGTACCTCAGAGGTGGAGATGGTGCTTGCATCACAGTGCATCCTCCAGCAGAAACCGAAATCAATGCGCATCAATATCGAAGGTAAGCTCGGCAAGGATGTCACCGCCAAAGACATAGCTCTCTATCTTATGTCGAAGCTCACCACCTCCGGTGCCACCGGCTACTTCGTGGAATACGCCGGCGAGGCTGTGCGCAACCTCTCTATGGAAGGTCGCCTCACACTCTGCAACCTCTCTATCGAGATGGGCGCACGTGGCGGTTTCATAGCTCCCGATGAGGTGACTTTCGAATACATCAAAGGTCGTGAATATGCTCCCAAGGGTGAGGAATGGGATAAGGCTGTAGAATACTGGAAGACCCTCAAGAGCGGCGACGACGCTGTGTTTGACAAGGAACTTACCTTCCAAGCTGAAGACATCGAGCCGATGGTGACTTACGGCACTAACCCCGGTATGGGTATGGGCATCACGCAGTCAATCCCTGATCTCGACACTATCCCGGAAGCAGGAAAGGCTTCCTACCTAAAGAGCCTCGACTATATGGGTTTCAAACCGGGTCAGAAACTTCTCGGCACACCGGTTGACTACGTGTTCCTCGGAGCCTGCACCAACGGACGCATCGAAGACTTCCGTGCCTTCGCCTCCATAGCCAAGGGTCGTAAGAAAGCCGACAACGTTACGGCATGGCTCGTGCCCGGATCATGGATGGTATATGACCAGATTAAAGAGGAGGGTCTTGACAAGGTGCTTGAAGAGGCAGGGTTTGAGATCCGTCAACCCGGCTGCTCCGCATGTCTGGCTATGAATGACGATAAGATACCTGCCGGCAAACTTGCCGTGTCAACCTCCAACCGTAACTTCGAAGG
>CAMWTL010000237.1 GCA_947177145.1 uncultured Porphyromonadaceae bacterium | reverse complement strand
CCTTCAACATCAACAGGACATTCATCAACCGACCGCTACATTGACAACATATTCTCCGAGACTCTTATGAGCAAGTCAGATGCAAATATTCACAATCGGCACCACCTCTTCAATACCTATTATTTCGGAAATATAGGAAAATGGAACTTATCTGCTAATTTTGATCTTCTCCGGCAAATAAATGACCGTCATAATGCCGAAAAAGAAATATCATCTGTCAATGGAGAACGAGTTTTCTCAACCACCAATGACGTTGACAACCGACTGATTGCCGGTAATCTCATCGCCTCCTTACCTGTTTGGAAAGGTAACCTCCGATTCGGGACAGAGATAAGTAACATCCATCGTACCGACAAATATTTCGGCAATACAGAATTTATAAATGATAACGACATTAAAATCAGTGAAACTACCTCCGCATTATTTGCCGAGACCGACCAGTCATTTGGCTCTGTGTCAGTCACCGCAGGGTTGAGATGGGAATACACCGATTCCAAGTATTGGCAGTTTGGAAAACTAAACGACGATGAAAGTCGTAAATACCATAACCTTGCGCCCTCCGCTTCTCTAACATTTCCTATTGGCAATGTCAGAGCTAATCTCTCCTATATGCACAAGATTACACGCCCCGCTTTCGAGCAACTCAGTTCTGCGGTAAAATATTTAGATAGATACAGTTATGAATCAGGCAACCCGAATTTGAGACCGATTTATCGGGATTATCTATCTGCCGATGTGGCTTGGAAAGATATTGTTATAGAACTGCAATACTTATCGACCAAAAACTATTTTATGTGGCAGGCAGCGGAGTATGCGGATCATCCGGACATCACCTTACTGACAATGGTAAATATGCCAAGGTTCAGTTCTTTTGGAGCTTTTATAAATTATTCACCCACATTCTTTAGTTGCTGGCATCCAGCCTTTATGGCAGGTATAGAAGCACAAAACTTTAAAATTAAACACATAGACCGAATAATAAAGTTAGACAAGCCATTAGGAATTTTTAGGTTTAACAACGCCATTCATCTTCCTTGGAATATTTGGCTAAACGTTGATTTCTCGTCGAGAACCT
This sequence comes from uncultured Porphyromonadaceae bacterium, assembly GCA_947177145.1. GTDB lineage: Bacteria > Bacteroidota > Bacteroidia > Bacteroidales > Muribaculaceae > Lepagella. Next base: position 2,824 of record CAMWTL010000237.1, on the reverse strand, counting down.
CCGGAGACGGAGACAACTTCCATCTAAAATCTTATTGGCAATGTAATCTTGGGGTTTACAAGTCTTTCGCCAATGACACTTGGAGTATAAAGTTACAGCTTAACGACGTTTTCGACACGTGGCGGCAGGAAGCGACCTACTATAACGCGATAAGCCAAGTATCCTTCAAGAAGCTCTACGATACACGCGACCTCTCCCTCACAATAAGATACAATTTCAATTCCTCTCGTTCCCGTTACAAAGGGCGCGGAGTAGCCAACACCGAAAAAGACCGATTCTGAAAATAAACAGATGCTCGTGCGGAAGCTCTCGGCAGTGATGCCGGGAGCTTCGTATTGCGTTAAAAAATCCTTATTTGAAAGTATTATCATAAACATATGTTAATAAAATCTCTTACAAGAAGAGATTTTATACAAACTTATTTATTATACCGATTAAAATCTGTATTTTTGTGAAGTGTATGTACTCTACCCCATACTCTAACTTTCCACAATACCATCATAAATGAAACCCAAACTGTTGAATCGCTTCTCTCCATTAAGTACGCTCCGGAAAAGGATTTTAGCTACATTAATCTTTTGTGCCGCAGCCAGCACATTACCGATTTTCGCCGACACTATTACCTCCGGATTCAAAATGAAGCCAGAATGGAGAGTCGGAGCTGAGTTTGCCCCTGCCGGAGTAGTGCCTACCAATAGTTTTATCAAAGGGCACAATTCCCTTGATAAAAAGATTACCTCCAGTTTTGCCGGAGGATTAAACGTCGGTTTCAAATTCAATCCGCAGAGCCGTCAGGGACTGCTCTATAAAGGGTTATATCAGGGAATAGGATTTGATGTCAGGAGTTTTACACCAGGCGGCTTGCTCGGTAATCCTGTTTCACTCCACGCATATCAGGGTGCCCCCTTCGTAACCTTCAATAACAGATTAAGTCTTGGCTATGAATGGAAATTCGGAGCTGCATTTGGATGGAAAGCCTATGACTCCCAATCGGATGACAATAATGCCCCGGTAAGTACTAAAGTCACAGCGCGTATGGGCTTGGGTCTTAAACTGCAATATGCACTCTCTGATAGATGGAGTTTGGCATTAGGAGTTGAAGGGAATCATTTCTCCAACGGCAACACATCTTGGCCAAACGCCGGGGTCAATACCCTTGGAGCTACAATAGGTATAGCCTATACATTCAATCCGCAACACCCTGTCGCGACTTGTCCCACTGCCCTCAGTGAGGAAGCTAATGCTAAAAGATGGATTTTCGACATAATGGCTTTCGCGGCAGCAAGAAAACGTGCTATACGCCTCCCGGAACCCTACGATCCGGTGGTCTGTCCCGGCAGATTCGGAGTTGTCGGTCTGCGTTTTTCGCCATTACGCAAATTCAACCGTTGGTTTGCCGCAGGTCCGACCCTCGATATGCAATGGGATGAGAGTGCCGACTTGGCATCATATTGGGTGGAAGGCACATCCGGAGAGACAATACGGTTTGTGCGCCCACCTTTCAAAAAGCAGATAAGTGTGGGATTGGCAGGCAATGCCGAACTTACAATGCCAATTTTTACCCTGAACGCCGGACTTGGATATGAAGTCATCAATCCTAAAGGTGACAAGCGTTTCTATCAATCGCTTACCCTAAAGACCTTCGTCACTGATAAGATCTATTTAAATGTAGGCTACCGTCTTGCCAACTTTGAAGATCCTCAGAATCTGATGTTAGGTGTCGGCTTCAGATTATAAAGCTTATATCCTCCCTACCTTTATAATATAATGATATGACAGTTTATGATATGACAGTTCGTAAGCCCTTATGTCTAATCATTAATTACTCCTCCTTTTACCCTACTATTGCATAAATTTCTTTAACAACTCTTTTTAGTTAATCATGAAAACCCTATCCAAAATATTTTCGATACTCTTTCTTATGGCTTTATTTGTAAGCTGCAATAAAGAAGTGTTTGTGGAGCCATTGCCTGAACCGGAAGATGAAATTTTCCTTAATGGTGACGGAGGTACTTATTCCTTTAAGGTACAGAAAAAGAATCTTCAGGATATAAAGTTGGATAACAGTTTCGATACGCGGGCTTATACAGCTTTTTATGATAAGAATGACGAACCCATTGAAGTTGTCGATAAAATTGAAGATGTGGCGAAAATATTGTATTTTTCCGAGAGATTTGCATTGGAATTTCTCATTAACGGTGAAAAGATTACTGCCACAGCCTTAGACAATACCTATTCAGCCGATTTAGATGTATGGGCTGGTATAGTCTATAAGCATGTAACCCAGTATATAACATTCCACATTTCCCCCGGGAAACCTTTGGAAATAACCTATTTAGGTTATGATACTATGAATCCTATTACTGGCAACAAGACTGAACGAGAAATTCCTCACCATTATACCAATAATTCGTCACAGCCGCAACGTATATTGATTTACCCCTATAAAGACCATACATCAAGAATTGACTTTATTCCTTTCTCAGGTATGGAATGGGTACAAGGTGCTGAGGGAAATATCCGTGTACCATTTTGGAATGGTAATAGATGGATAGAAAACGATACAAATAAAGTGGAGATAACATTAGGCAATACCGAACACTTCAATGCTGTAAATACCCCTATAGACGATGTCGCCGTTATTGACGTACCTGCTTACTCCACCGTCACGTCCATACTCTCAGTAACGTATGCTACTTTAAATGTAACCTATGCGGCTGATACTGCCCAACCTAACTCAGGAATTATCACTAACTCAATGGGCGAGTGCCAACTACTCCAACCCGTAAGCTACCAGCTGGACGTAACAATCGACGACATTTAA
>CAMWTL010000236.1 GCA_947177145.1 uncultured Porphyromonadaceae bacterium | reverse complement strand
ATGGAATATAGAGAAATAGGAAAAACCGGGATGAAAGTCTCCGCTCTGAGTTTCGGAGCGTCATCGCTCGGCAGTGTTTTCCGCGCCACAAAAGAGAGCGAGGCGATTGAAGCTGTGCATACAGCAATTGATAACGGTATCAATTTCATTGATGTATCGCCTTACTATGGTCACTATAAGGCAGAGACTGTATTGGGAAAAGCTTTGCGTGAGATTCCATGTGATAAGTACTATCTTTCCACCAAGGTGGGTCGTTATGGAAAAGACGGCGTAAACACCTGGGACTATTCTGCCAAGCGTGCGCTTGAAAGTGTAGATGAGAGCAAGGAGCGTCTCGGAATAGATTTCATAGACCTTATAAATGTCCACGATATCGAGTTTGCCGACCTTGAGCTGGTGGTGAATGAGACCTTACCTGCTCTTGTAGAACTTAGGGAGAAAGGTGCTGTAGGACACGTAGGTATAACCGATCTCCAGCTTGAAAATCTGAAATGGGTGATCGACCATTCTCCGGAAGGCACAGTGGAGAGTGTGCTCAATTTCTGCCACTATTGTCTCAATGATGATAAATTGTTAGATTTCCTTGATTATTTCGAGAGCAAGAATGTAGGGGTGATAAATGCCTCTCCGCTTTCTATGGGACTACTCTCTCAAAGAGGTGTACCCGATTGGCACCCGGCTCCCAAACCTTTGGTAGAGGCTTGCCGCAGAGCTGCCGAATACTGCACAGAGCAGGGCTATCCCATCGAGAAGCTTGCTATACAATTCTCTGTAGCTAATCCTCGTATCGCATCAACTCTTTTCAGCTCTGCCAATCCCGAAAACGTATTGAAGAATATCCGATATGTTGAGGAGCCTATGGATAAGGCTCTCGTTGAGAAGGTGAGAGAGATTATCGGCGACCAGCAGCGTGTGAGCTGGAAAAACACTTGATGATAAATTTAGCAAACTACTGCGAGTTATGGATTATAAAATAATAGATGCACATGCCCATCTCTGGCTAAGGCAGGATACAATGGTCAACGGTCTCCCGATAACCCCGTTGCCGAACGGTCGCTCCTCGTTTATGGGTGAGGAGAGACAAATGCTTCCTCCGTTTATGATTGACGGAAAGAACACTGCAGAGGTTTTCCTTTCAAATATGGACTATGCGCAGGTGTCAGCTGCTGTGATAACTCAGGAATTTATCGACGGCAATCAGGATGATTACCTTGAGGAGGTGCAAAGAAAATGGCATGATCGCTTCTTGGTATGCGGACTCTGTGACCTTCGCCGTTCCGATTTCCTGCAACAGGCTCATAGCCTACATAGCCGTGGCTTTAAGGCTCTTGCTATTCCGGGTCATAGGTTGTTCCTTCCCGAAGGGCGTATATGGCTCAACACCCCTGAGATGATGGAGCTGTTCAGATTTATGGAAAAGCAAGGGATGATTCTTTCCATCACGCTTGCCGACGGTGACCTTCAGGTAGGTGAGATGAAGGAGGTGATTGCCGAATGTCCGGATCTGAAGATTGCCATAGGTCATTTCGGTATGGTTACGGTTGACGGTTGGCTTGAGCAGATAAAGTTAGCCCGCAATCCTAATGTCATGGTGGAGTCGGGAGGCATAACATGGCTCTTCAATTCCGAATTTTATCCGTTCCCCGGAGCTGTGGAGGCGATATGCACCGCTGCCGACACCGTGGGCTGGGATAAGCTTATGTGGGGTTCTGACTATCCGCGTACCATCACAGCCATAACCTATAAGATGTCTTACGACTTTATCGTGAAGTCTGACCGACTCACCCACGATGAGAAGGCAGCTTTCCTCGGAGAGAATGCACGTAAGTTTTATGGCTTCCGTCATCTTGTTGACCTTCCTTATGTCAAGAACATGTCGGAATAAATCATTAATCAGAAATCATAGAAAGAAAAAATATGTTGGCAATTCAGATAACTTCACCGGGCAAGGTTGAGGTAACGGAGAGGGCGTTCCCGGTGATGGCTCCGGATATGGTATTGGTTAAAATAGAGTATGTAGGTTTCTGCGGCTCCGATCTTAATACTTATCTCGGACGTAACCTCATGGCAATATCTCCGGTTATTCCCGGTCATGAAATTGGGGGCGTTGTGGAGAAAGTGGGCGAGGATGTGCCCGAAGGACTCTTCTCACCGGGTATGACAGTGACAATCAATCCATATACCTCCTGTGGCAAATGCTCTTCCTGCCGTAAGGGTAGGCCGAATGCATGTGAGTTTAATGAGACACTTGGTGTGCAGCGTGACGGGGCAATGTGCGATTATATAGCGGTGCCCTGGACTAAGGTTGTTCCCGCACCGGGCATAAGTGTACGTGACTGTGCCCTTATCGAACCTTTGAGCGTGGGTTTCCACGCTGTGGATCGTGGTGCGGTGACCGACATTGACACTGTGTTGGTAATCGGCTGTGGTATGATAGGATTAGGAGCTGTGGTACGCGCTGCTATGCGTGGAGCTACTGTGATAGCTGCCGACCTTGACGATGAGAAACTGGAACTTGCCCGTGAATTGGGTGCCACATATACAGTCAATACCTCTCACGGCGATGTGCATCAGCAGTTGTTGGAACTTACCGACGGTCTTGGACCCGACGTGGTGGTTGAGGCTGTGGGTTCCCCGGTTACATATGTAATGGCTATCGACGAGGTTGCGTTTGCCGGAAGAGTGGTCTGCATAGGCTACTCAAAAAGTGATGTGACATTCCATACAGGTCTTTTTGTCAAGAAAGAACTCGACATCCGAGGGTCGCGCAATGCTATGCCGGCTGACTTCGAAGCTGTGATACGCTATCTGCGACGTGGCAACTGTCCTGTGGATAAATTGATTAGCCGTGTTGTTAGTCCTGCCGATGCCGGAAATGCCCTGAAGGAATGGGGCAAGGCTCCCGGAAAGGTGTTCAGAATACTTGTAAGGTTATAAGATGGAAGAACTGAATAAATCCACTGCCCGAAAGCAGGTACATCCTGTAAAGGTATTACAATTTGGAGAGGGCAATTTTATACGTGCTTTCTTTGATTGGATGATAGAGGAGGCTAACCATAAGGGGGTAACTGGTGCTTCCATAGCGGTTGTGTCTCCCCGCTTCAAGGTAAATGATACTATCTCCACTCTTAAGCATCAGGATGGGATGTACCACGTCTGCTTAGAGGGAATTGAAAACGGTGAGCCTAAGCAAACCACCACACTCATCACTTCCGTTGCAGATGCGTTCTCACCGGTTGAGGAACCAAATAAATACCTTACGTACATAACCTCCCCGGAACTGAGGTTTGTAGTCTCCAACACTACTGAGGCTGGAATCAGATACGATTCCGCGTCTCCTGTCTCTTTATACGATGCCTCTTCATCTTTTCCTGCTAAAATCACTGCCTTGCTCTATGAGCGGTTTCGTCATTTTGAGGGTGATCCGTCGAAGGGGTTGATTTTTCTCTGTTGCGAACTGATTGAAGATAATGGTAGTCTGCTCAGGGAATATGTGCTGCGTTATGCCCGCGAGGCAAAGCTCGGTGAAGATTTTGAGAAATGGGTAAGGGAATCGTGCTGCTTCTGCGACACCTTGGTTGACCGTATAGTGTCAGGTTTCCCCGCTGATTCAATAGATAAGATAAAGGAAGAGATCGGCTATAACGATAACCTTGTCGTGAAAGGTGAGCTTTACCATGTGTGGGCAATCGGCGGTGAGGGAACGGAAATCGTAAAGAAAGAGCTTCCTCTCGATAAGGCAGGATTAAATGTTCATTTCCTCCCCTCGGTAAAGGAATTTCGCGATAAGAAAGTCAGGATCCTCAACGGCAGCCACACGGGTATGGTTCCCATAGCTTTGCAGTTGGGATGCGAGACAGTGCTCGATGCTTTCCGCAATGAGAAGGTCAATGCCTTTATCAATAAGATGGTGGAGAGTGAAGTGCTTCC
>CAMWTL010000235.1 GCA_947177145.1 uncultured Porphyromonadaceae bacterium | reverse complement strand
GCTTCGAGAAGGGCACCGCCACCGGTAGATACATAAGATACGCTGTCGGCAAGACCGAACTTGTTGACGCATGCCACAGAGTCGCCGCCGCCTACGAGTGAGAAGGCACCGTTGTCAGTAGCCTTAACGATAGCCTCAGCAATCGCACGTGAGCCACCGGTGAAGTTGTCAAACTCGAACACTCCGGCAGGACCGTTCCAAAGGATAGTCTTTGAAGGAATGATTGCCTCTTCGAAAGCCTTGCAGGTCTCGGGACCGGCATCAAGACCTTCCCAACCGTCGGGTATGTCATTGGCAGGGCATACCATAGTCTTGGCATCATTGCTGAAAGAATCGGCTGCGATACAGTCAGTGCCGAGAATAAGGTTCACACCTTTCTCTTTAGCTTTCTTGATGATGTCAAGAGCAAGGTCAAGTTTGTCGTCCTCGCAGATAGAGTTGCCGATCTTGCCACCCTGAGCCTTTGCGAATGTGTAGGTCATACCGCCGCAGAGGATGAGGTTGTCAACCTTGTCCATAAGGTTTTCGATGATGCCAATCTTAGTAGATACTTTTGAACCACCCATGATGGCAGTGAAAGGACGCTTGATGTCTTTGAGGATGTTGTCTACTGCCTGTACTTCCTTCTCCATGAGATAGCCGAGCATCTTGTTGTCAGAAGAGAAGTTGTCAGCTATGACAGCTGTGGAAGCGTGTTTGCGGTGAGCTGTGCCGAAAGCGTCGTTCACGTAAACGTCAGCATAGCTTGCAAGAGTCTTGGCAAACTCCTTCTGGCTCTCTTTCATTGCTTTCTTGGCATCGTCATAGCCCGGGTCAGCCTTATCGATTCCGACGGGCTTGCCCTCCTCTTCGGGATAGAAGCGAAGGTTTTCGAGCAGAAGCACCTCTCCGGGCTTAAGCTCGGCAGCAGCTTCAGCAGCGTTAGCGCAGTCAGGAGCGAATTTCACATCTGTGCCAAGGGCTTTGGCAACGTCTTCGCGGATCTGGGCGAGGCTGAATTTAGGATTGACTTTTCCTTTGGGCTTACCCATATGTGACATAAGGATAAGGCTTCCGCCGTCAGCGAGGATTTTTTTGAGAGTGGGAAGAGCACCACGGATACGGGTGTCATCGGTGATGTGACCGTTTTCGTCAAGAGGCACGTTGAAGTCAACTCTGACGATGGCTTTTTTACCTGCGAAATTGTAATTATCGATTTTAGCCATTGATAAAATATGTTTTAGTATAGACTTAGTATAATTATTGTCTTTATGAGTTATGGTCTGGATTGAGGAGACAGACCGACGCCAAATATCACACTATTGGGATTGGTAGCGCAAAGATAGTGTATTTTGTCAAAATTAACAACAATTATTCTTAATTTTGCAGTCAGTTTTAAATTTTTTTATCCTGACTGTTTATCAGGAAGTGTAAACTACGTATAGATATGAACAATAATACGGAGAAAGAGAAGGGTGAGGCCCTTCAGTTATATAAGGAGGTGTATGGGGAAGCGCAAAGCATAATGCGTCTCCCCGGAGCCGGTTCCGACAGGCGTTATTACCGTATCACAGGTAGTGACAACCATAGTGTGATTGCCACTTGTGGCGACGATCCGAAAGAAAACCTCACATTTTATAATTTAGCAGTAGCGTTTAAGGAGTGGGGCTGTGCCGTACCTGTTGTCTATGCCATCAACCGTGATATGACAGTCTATCTCCAGGAGGATCTCGGCGATGTGCAGTTGCTTGATCTTCTCTCCACAGGACGTCGGATAGAACTTTCTGCAAGGACGTTGAAGGCATTGGTGGATTTACAGACTGCTCCCGATGAGGTATGGAGCCCCTATGTGGCGTGGGCTGACTTTTCACGTCGTCTTGTGATGTGGGACTTAAATTATTTTAAATATGAGTTCCTGAAGCCTACGGGCATCATGTTTGACGAGAATCTTCTTGAAGATGACTTTGAGGCGTTGGCAGTGGCATTATGTGAGGGCAACAAGTTGCTTCAGGGATTTATGTATAGGGATTTCCAGAGCCGGAATATAATGATAAAGGAGGGAGCACCTCGATTTATAGACTTTCAGGGGGGTAGAAAAGGTCCTATGATCTATGATGCTGTGTCATTTCTATGGCAAGCCAAAGCCGGATTCAGCGCTGAGGAGCGTAAGGAGCTTTTGCAACTTTATGCCGAATTGGTGGCAGAGCAGAGAAGGGTAGAAGTGGGTGAGATATTGAGGGAAGTTGACAAATTTGCTCTCTTCAGAACCCTTCAAGTGTTGGGGGCATATGGTTTTAGAGGACTTGTGGAGAAGAAGTCACACTTTATTGAAAGTATTCCCGGGGCGTTGGCTAATCTTGGAGAACTTGTTGAGAAGGGTGCCCTTTCAGCTTATCCCGAGCTTGAAAAGATTGCCGTGGCGTGTGTGTCAAGCCGGTTTGCATCGGGTGGAAATAAAGATGGACTTACTGTTAAGGTCTTTAGTTTCTCATATAAGAAGGGTTATCCGGAAGATCTTACCGGGAATGGCGGGGGATTTATGTTTGATTGCAGGGGTATGCACAATCCGGGTCGTTACGATAGGTATAAGCCATTGACCGGACTCGACAAGGAGGTGAAGGATTTCTTGGAAGAGAAAGGAGAGGTGCAAGGATTTATAAAAGCAGCTTTAGATATGGTGACACCTGTGATTGAACGTTACCGCTCACGCGGATTCAATTCCTTACAGGTGGGATTCGGATGTACCGGGGGACGTCATCGTTCTGTGTACTGTGCCCAGGACTTTGCAGAGCAGGTTAGCCGCCGGTTTCCTGACGTTAGGGTTGAGCTTATCCATAGAGAACAAGGATTTCATACATTATATAATTAAGGAGATTGAGGAATGAAAGCGATGATTTTGGCAGCCGGGCTTGGCACACGCCTGCGTCCGTGGACTCTTGAGCATCCAAAAGCCTTAGTGCCGGTAGGAGGTGTGCCTATGCTCGAGAGAGTGATAATACGTCTCAAGGAGGAGGGTTTCGACGATATTGTGATCAACATACACCATTTTGGAGACCAGATTATAGATTTTCTCGAAAGCAAGAATTTCGGGGTACGGATTGGAATAAGCGATGAGAGGGTAAACCTTCTCGACACAGGTGGAGGATTAGTGTATGCCGACAGTCTTTTGGGAGATGAGCCGGTGTTGGTACACAATGTTGACATACTAAGCAATGCCGACCTGCAAGGCCTCATGCTTACACATAAGGAATCGCAGGCCGGTGGTAGTTTACTCATAAGTAATCGGGAATCAAGCCGGAAACTTATTTTCGATTCTGAAATGAAGTTAAAAGGCTGGCATCATCTTGGGACAGATGAATATAAGCCAACGAGCTACACCTTTAAAGAGGGTGATACGGAATATGCATTTAGCGGCATATACGTCACCAATGGAGAGATGCGGAGAGAAATGCGCCGGCTATTCGGCGAAAGAGCCTTTCCGGTGATGGATTATTTCCTGTCGAAGGATAGAAGAGAACGGGTAGATGGAGTGATTGCCCCCAATCTTAACCTTATTGACATAGGTAAGCCCGCCACTCTCAAGGCTGCTCAATTATGGTGGTGATGGTAATTAAATTGCTGGGCATGTGTGTTTGCATTAAACTGGAACACACAGCCTACTATTAAAGCGACAACTGCGAGACCTCCCAGCCACCAGGTTACTGCTATGCTTGTAGTAAAACAAGATATGATGAGGAGGATAAATCCAATTGCATAAAAAACTATTGACAGTGCTTTCATAATAAATAAGGATTAAGAATGGGTTATAAAAATTTTTATTTATATAACGAGTTGGAGCGCTGGATGGTTTAATTGGAGGGAATAAAAAAAAGGATTGTCATCGCGACAATCCTGAGATTAGGTAGCCGATCCGGGACTCGAACCCGAGTCTCCACCGTGAGAGGGTGGCGTGCTA
>CAMWTL010000234.1 GCA_947177145.1 uncultured Porphyromonadaceae bacterium | reverse complement strand
GGTGTAATGATGGGAAATGACCTTAACCGGTTGCTTCCCAATGAGATTGCGATGTTGGCTTCCGGCGACACTGAAAATGTCTTTTTCAAAAGATATGTCACCAAGCAGCTACAGCTCTTTTCGTCAGCTTCTTCATCTGCGAAGAGGGAGGTGAAGAAGAACGGACCGATTTATATGTGCGTTGACACCAGTAGTTCTATGGCGGGTGAACCGGAGATGGCTGCGAAGAGATTAGCCCTATGTATTGCTATAATAGCGTCACGGGAGAAGCGACCGGTATGCGTAGTGAATTATTCCCATACCTTGTCGTTTTTTATGCTGACCAATCTTCGTGAGCAGCGTAGGAAGTTTTTGGCGTTTCTTTCGAGATCGTATGCCGGAGGTAACGATGAGAGTAAGTTGTTCCATTTTCTTTTTCGTACATTGCCTATTTCTCCTGTTTATCACCGTTACGCTAAAATATTGGAGGGAGCGGATCTGTTGATAATGTCGGATTTTCAGTGGAATAAAATTGGAAAGGAAACTAAGCGGTTGATTGACTATGCTAAAGCGGGTGGGATGAGATTTCACGCGCTTGGGGTGTATATGGGGCTTGGTGCTTTGGAGCGAGAAGAGCGTAATAAGGATGAGGAATCAGTAAAGATAAAGGAGGAGTATAAATCGGGATATGATTTCTTTAGGGATTGCGAGGGGAGGTACGTGTTTAATGGAGGCAGAGTTAGGGAGGTGTGAGGATTAGCGTGCCACCCGGAGACAAACTTTTAAATATAGATTATTATATGGCAATAAGTAGGAAGAAGTTTAAGGATATGGAGGTGAGTAGAAAAGAGCTTGATGGCATGGAGGTAGTTAGGAAGGAATTTGATGGCATGGAGGTAGTTAGGAAGGAGCTTAGGGATATGACTTTGGAGGAGCTGTGGGCTTTGTTTCCGATAGAGTTAGTACCTCATCGAGCGGAATGGATAGATTGGGCACGGGAGGAGATTGCTTTGTTAAGCGGTTTGCTTTCTGCTTTTTCGCCTGTTATCAGTCATATTGGCAGTACGGCTATCCCTAATATTTGGGCGAAGCCGATAGTTGATATACTTGTAGAAGTGCCTATGTCGGTAGGTATAAATGTGATAATGGATGAAATGGGGAGGGAGAAGATAGATGGAATGAGAGGTGGGGATAGAAATAAAATTGAAGTAGTCGGTGGATATCCGACAGTTATGGGAAATAGGGCTGAAATGTGGCAGGGGTTAAAGGCTTTGATGGAGGAGAACGGATATATATGTATGTCTGAATCTGAAGAAAGAATGAGCTTTAATAAGGGCTATACACCTGAAGGTTATGCTGAGAGGGTTTTTCATATTCATTTTCATAATGTCGGGGATAATGATGAGGTATATTTCCGAGATTATCTAATTGCTCATCCGGAGATTGCAAAGGACTATGAGGCTTTGAAGCTTAGTCTATTACCTGAATGTCGCAATAATCGCGACGGCTATACGGAGGCTAAAACTGATTTTGTGCGTAGGATTACGGCAATGGCTAAGTCTGAAGGTAAATTAAATCAGCATAGTTCAATAGTATAAGAATTTATTACGTAGAGGTATTAAATCCTTTCCCACTTTAGTTGAAAGTAGTAGCATATGGATAGGCGATCTCCGAATCACATCCCAAAGTAGCTGCTGTCAATTGTTGGCTATCAATTGCAAAGTAACTCGTGCTTCAACTAAATTAGGAAAGAGCCGGGGATTGTCAGATTATAGAAATAAATAATTGCCGACCTTTGCCAAGAGATGCAAAGGTCGGCAATTATTTATTTAGCAGTTATTCTTTTGGATATATGGTTAAGGCTTTTGGGGAAGAAGGGTATAGGTCTTTACTATGCCGTTGTAATCGAATTTGACGGTGGCTTTGTCGGAGGCTGACTTTGGCTGTTCGATTGCCACTTTCACAGCAGGATTGTTGCTGAGAGCAGTCACGGATGGTGTAGCATCTGATAAGAGGGTATAGGTGACATCATAACGGTCGTAGCCGGTGTAGCCATTGTCATTGTTTGATCGGGTCGGTACTTCGGGAAGGTTGAGTGCCACACCGTTGACGGCTATGGTCACCTCCGGAGCTGCCTGATGCTCTAATGGGGTATCTTTAGTGCTGAAACCTATGCCATTGAGGTCGCATACGGGACGGTTGGGGAAACCCTCTGCCACAAGGAAGATGGCGTGTTTGCCATCGAGATTATCCACAGCCTCTGAAACGTCGATAGTGTATTTTGTCAGCTCTTGTTTTGAACCTTGCGGTACTACAATTTCACCGATTTTCTTACCTTTCCAGGTGTCATTATCATAAGGACCGTCAAGCCATACTCCGATTTTGAATGGCCACGGACCTTTGGGGGTAAGGAAAACATTGAATTGAGTATCGTTACCTTTTTGAGTGCCTTTGAAAGGCTTAAGTCCCTTTGTGGCTTTGTCGAGACCTCCGAAGCCGAAATATTTGTAGCCTACCATGTCGTTACCGTTCATTTTGATAGGCATATTGGCATCCCAAATGTCCCAAGTGTCTTGCTGTGAACCGATATTCGAGAGATAGCAGGCATATCCGGCATCGTAGTATTTATAGGGGTCGAGACCGTAGATCTGGAAACCTTCGGATGTTACCTCGGCTCCGGAGTAGACATCGCCATTTGTGGCTTCTGCTATCCATTTGCCATCTTTTGCGTATGGATCATAGCCGGTTATCTTCACTATGCCACCGTCTGCCACAGCCTTTTTATCCCATTCAATCTGAACGGGGGCAACCATAGCCTGACGGGCAAAACCGAATCCACGCGGGGGACGGTGATAGAACACGTACCATTGGCCATTGATTTCCTGAAGGGAACCGTGGGTGTTGTGGGCAGCGTTTGTCTCAGTAAGGGCAGTGCCGTCTTCGTTGGGTACAATGCCGCGAGAGTCAACCAATACGCCACCACTGCGCCACGGACCGAGCGGACTGTCGGCAAAGGCATAGCGAAGTGTGGAATTTGAGCTACCTATGCCGTAGTCCGGACCGGAATAGCCGGAGAAGATCATAATGTACTTATTGCCAATTTTGCGTATGGAAGATGCCTCGAAGAAATTGAAGTCCCCGGGATTCTGTTCGCTATACAGAGCGGGGTAAACCGTTCCTTCCGGATCTTTGATCTCTCCGTAGCGCACACTTGCCGGCATAAAGTAAGGGATTATCTCGGTGCCGGGACGCACGGAATACATCGTGTTCTGGTCGAGCTGTGCGGCGCTGGAGTGCTGGAAACCCCAGAATCCGTAGGCACGGAAACCTTTGTCATAGTCCGGGTCTTTCTTATCGGTTATCTCTTCGATATAGATTGAGGGGTCGAAGCCGAGGATACTGCCTTCTACTGTCTGGGAGCCGTCGGGAGTGAGGTTGACCGGTGTAAAGGGACCGTTAGGGCGGTCGCCTTTGCATACCATAGCTTCGCGACGCGGACCACGGCTATGTGGATAGAGGTAGTATTCCTTCTTACCATCTTTCTTCTTTACTTCTACAAGGTCTGGTGCAAACATCACATCCCATTTCCCATCTTTCTGGTATGTGAAAATGGCACCCTCATCACGCCAGTCGGTGAGGTCTTCTACGGGGGCAGACCACATACGGATGTCAGGTCCGCAATATTCGTTTACGCGGAGATCGTGTGAGCCGATTATGTAAGCACGATATTTACCGGGGTTATCGGGATCTTCAAACACACGCGGTTCGCCGTCGGGGAGGTGTTCCCAAAGTGGGAGATAGGGATTGCCGACACCTTCCGCAGTGTTGGCACCGCTTGCAGTAGAATTAGAACCGCTTGCAGCAGAACTATTAGCATTAGTAGTGGCAACTGCGAAAGCGGATTGGAAGGAGAAGAGGGTCAAAGCAGAGCAGAAAGCACTAACTGCAATCCTGCCAA
>CAMWTL010000233.1 GCA_947177145.1 uncultured Porphyromonadaceae bacterium | reverse complement strand
GTTAAAATATGGTGAATTCTTTATAAAATATATAAAAATTTTATTAAATTTGCATTTCCTTAAAATTTATCAATTATGATTTCATCCATGACCGGATTCGGGCGTGGGAGCGCCCAGACATCTACCAGGAGAATAAAGGTGGAGATTAAATCGCTAAACAGCAAACAGCTTGACCTTTCGCTCAGAGTGCCATCGGCATATAGAGAGCTTGAGGTTTCGCTGCGCACTCCTATAGCTGAGGCGCTTGAAAGAGGTAAGGTGGAGGCTACCGTCACTGTGGAAAATATTGTGGCTGAGGCAGCTGCCACAGTCAATATTGATCTCCTCGGCGTGTATAAGTCGCAGCTTGAGGAGCTTGGCGTGCGGCTTGGCCTTCCCGCACCGGCTGATTGGTATACCCTGCTGCTGCGTATGCCTGAGGCTATGAAGACCGAGGCAACCGTAGTGGGGGAGGATGATGAGAGAGCCTTTTTAGATGCCTGTGGTGAGGCATTGGCTGCATTGGTTGACTTCCGCAGGAGGGAGGGGCGAAAGCTCTATGGCTTCTTTGTGGAGAAAATCAACTCTATTGCCACTCTCCTTAAGGAGATAGATCCTTATGAGGCTGAGAGGGTGCCGAAGATACGAGAGAGGCTTGAGGAACAGCTCGGTCGCCTGACCTCCATAGAATATGACAGGGGACGTCTTGAGCAGGAGCTTATATTCTATATAGAGAAACTCGACGTGAATGAGGAGAAACTCCGTCTTGCCACCCACCTCAATTACTTTCTGGAGACTCTCGGGGGTGAGAATGATTATCCTAAGTCGGGACAAGGCAAGAAGCTCGGTTTCATAGCTCAGGAGATAGGGCGCGAGATAAATACATTGGGATCGAAATCCAACCATGCCGGCATGCAGCGGATTGTCGTGAAGATGAAAGATGATCTTGAACAAATTAAGGAGCAGGTGCTCAACGTATTATGAAAGGTAAGATTATAATATTGTCAGCCCCTTCCGGCACGGGTAAATCTACTATTATCAATCGTCTCATCAAGGATGACGGTCTGCGTCTCGGTTTTTCCATATCAGCCACAAGCCGTGCACCGCGTGGTGCTGAGGTAGACGGTAAGGATTACTTTTTCCTTTCCGACGAAGAATTTCAGCGCAGGGTTGAAGCCGGCGATTTCGTGGAATGGGAAGAGGTATATGCCGGCACACGCTACGGCACTCTCGAAAGCGAAGTGGAAAGGGTGACCGGTTCGGGACATAACCTGATTATGGACGTTGATGTCAAAGGTGCCTTAAGCATAAAGAACAGATTCGGAGATGAGGCATTGTCGATATTCGTGATGCCTCCCAATATCACTACCCTTGAGCAACGTCTGCGCTCACGTGCCACCGATTCTGAGGAGACCATCTCACGGCGGCTTGCAAAAGCCGAATACGAGATGGGCTTTGCCGAGCGGTTTGACACGGTGGTGGTGAACGACGAGCTGGAGAAAGCTGTCAAGGACGTTGACTCCCATATCAGGATGTTTTGTGGACTCAAAGATGTGAAGCTATGAGAATAGGTGTATATAGCGGCAGCTTCGACCCGATTCATACGGGACATGCGATGGTGGCGAATTATGTGGCTCAGTGGGGCGGCGTAGATGAGGTGTGGCTTCTGGTAAGCCGTCAGAATCCTCTGAAGGGAGATCATTCTCCTCTCAGCGATGAGCATCGTCTCGCTATGGTGCGCCTTGTGGCAGAGGAATGTGACGGCGTGATGGCTTCCGATTTTGAATTTCACCTTCCTGTGCCTTCGTACACCTACGTCACGCTGACCAAGCTTCGTGAACATTATCCGCAACACGAGTTCACTCTGATTGTCGGGAGCGACAACTGGGTGAATTTCGGCAGGTGGAGAGATGCTCATAAAATAATTAAGGAGTTCGGACTGCTGATATATCCGCGTCCCGGCTACGATGTGCCCGAGACTCCTCCCGAGGGGGTGGAGGTCATAGGCAACGGGCCCACCTCCTTCATATCTTCCACATTTATAAGGGAGGCACTGAAGGAGGGAGCGAATGTGAATTTCTTTGTGCCGCTCAATGTGTCGAAGTATATCAGGGAGCATAACCTATACGCGCCGGATTCTGAACAAATTAAAAACTGAATTATGAACGAGGACAACATACGCACCCGTCTGCTTGGTGTGACATCGCTGGCTGCCGACTACTGTGCGGTCTGTGAGAACGCTTCGGAGATGGAGAAGACAGAATTTGTAGACAGGATGCTTGATCTCCTGCCCCGAATCTATTTGGAATTTCACGACATTGCTGCCGATGAGCTGGTCACTCTTGAGGAATGGGATTACCAGCCCGACTATGTGGATGAGGATTACTATGAGAGCATACGCCGGCACATAGAGGCTGTGATGGGTCCTGACGACATGTTTCTTGAGACATTCGAGGAGGATATGAAATATAGCGACACTCCGATAGCAGCCTCCGTGTCGGAGTCGCTTGCCGATCTATTCCAGCCGCTTTTCAATTTCATATCCGTGGTGAAAGATACGGAGGGGGACAAACTCGTAGAAGCTTACATCAACTGCAAAGAAGATTTCATATCATATTGGAGCCAGACGCTATGCAATGTCTTGCGTGCGCTCAACCATATAAAATATAGCGTCTGATTCTTGACCGTGGCGAGATTGCCAAGTCTGACAACGCGAACCATAAACCAAAATGAAAACAAAGATACAACCAACCCTACAGCGCCTTGAGCGCTCTACATGTAATTTCCTTGCCGTAGAGACAGTCAAGCGCGAACTCAAAGCAGCCGGTTTCAGGGAACTTCGTCAAGAAGACGAGTGGAGCATCCAAGGTGCCGGGAAATATTTCATGGTGAAAAACGGCAGCGCCATTTTCGCATTTGTGAAAGGTTCTGCCAAACCGGACGAGGAGGAGTTCCGAATCATATCAGCCCACAGCGACAGCCCTTGCTTCAAGGTGAAACCCAATGCTGAAATCTATGGCGACGGAGGGGTGGTGAGTCTCAATGTTGAAAAATACGGTGGAGGCATACTCTACACATGGTTTGACCGTCCGCTCTCCATGTCGGGAAGGGTGATGCTTGTCACGTCTGATCCTATGCATCCCGAGACACGTCTCTTTGACCTCGAGCGTGGTGTTGCCACCATCCCTCATCTTGCCATCCATTTCAACAGGAATGTCAACGAGGGGAATCCCATAAGTGTGCAGAAGGATATGAAACCTGTGATCGGGTTCTTCAGCAATGAGAGAATCGAGCAGGTGAAATCCAGAGGTGGCTTCGTGAGGCTCATGGTAGCCGAGCGTTTAGGCATCGAGCCGGAAGACATACTTGATTATGAGATAGTGCTCTATCCATTCGAAAAACCTGCCATCTGCGGCGTCAACGGAGAATTTTTCCAGTCGGCACGGATAGATGACCTGTCGATGGTGTTTGCCGGGCTGGATGCACTTCTTGCCACGTGTGATACCACTACGGAAGCCACGAGAGTGCTTGCCGTATTTGACAATGAGGAGACCGGGTCGGGCACGAAGCAGGGTGCTGCGTCGCCGGTGCTGCGTGACCTTCTTGAGCGCATCAATAAAGGGAGCCGGGAGGATTTCCACAGAGCCATTGCCCGATCGTTTATGATCTCAGCCGATAATGCGCATGCATGGCATCCGAACTATAACGAAAAATATGACCCCACGAATCATCCCGTAATCGGCGGAGGACCCGTAATCAAGATCAACGCCAACTGCAAGTATATGACGGATGCCGAGGGTGCATCGGTGTTCCGTAGTCTTTGTAAAAAGGCGGGAGTGCCGTGCCAGACGTTTGTGAATCATTCGGATGTAGCAGGGGGAAGCACCTTAGGCAACATATTGACCTCACAGTTAGATTTGAGAGGCGTGGATATGGGCAATGCGATATGGGCGATGCATTCGGCACG
>CAMWTL010000232.1 GCA_947177145.1 uncultured Porphyromonadaceae bacterium | reverse complement strand
ACCCTTGAAAATATCATAACAAGAATAGGTGATTATTATGCTTATCAAATCATTTTCAATAAAGATGCCTCAAAATCACTGCGCCTTTACTTCCGCTGGAATCAGGCTAACACAATTGAAGAAGTGATTGAGCGACTAAACAACTTTGAGCAGATCCATATAACCATAAATGACAGAACTATTAAAATAGATTGACAATATGAAACGCATAATTACTCTGCTTGTGGCTGTTGTTTCTATTTTAATGGCAAATGCTAAGACCTTCTCATATCGCTTCAATTCAACGTCTTTGCCTAAGGCAATTCAGAAAATCATAGAGGAGTATCCGGATCTTGACATAAACTTCATCTATAATGAGCTTGAAAACTACCGCACAAGCTCGACAGTAAATGCTGATAACCCCTATGAGGCATTGCGACAGCTCATTGGTCTGAATCCTGTCACAGTCACCAGATCCAAGAACACTTATTATGTCGAAGCCCTTCAGCACGGTAAATATATCTATACGGGGAAGGCGATTGGCTATGACAATGAACCTGTCATAGCAGCGACCATAATGCTGCTTGCGCCAAAAGATTCCACGGTCCTGACCTACGGTATCACCGATGGTGCAGGTCGTTTCTCCATCCCCTGCGACAGACAAAGTGTCATTGCCAAGCTATCATGTGTCGGCTACAAGACAACCTATAAAAAGTTTGACTCATTCAATGTCGGCATTGTCCATATGCACGAATTACCTATACAGTTGAAAGCGGTGACTGTAGAGGGAGAAAACAGCTCTCTCCTATCTGACAGAAGCATTTACCGTCCAACACCACGACAAAAGAACGCATCGCAAACTGCTATAGATTTATTAAGGAATCTCGCAATACCTCAACTTAACGTCAATCTCGTGGATGAATCTGTTACCACTTTGACGGGTAGTGCAGTAGCCATCTATGTGAATGGACTGCCGGCTTCGTCTGAGGAACTTCAGGGACTACGAACCGCTGACATAAAAACTGTGGAATATCTCGATTTCCCTATAGATCCACGATTCAGTGGAAATGAGCACATCATAAACTTTGTAATGCAGAAATATGAGTATGGCGGCTATACAAAATTCTCCATAAGTGAGAATGCTTTGGTTGGGCTATCAAGCAGAGCTTCGGTATATTCAAAGTTCACTTATAAAAGTATGATTTTTGATTTTTACACCGGTGCGTCAAATCTTAACATTCATAATGGCGGGACATCACGCATAGGCAAATATACATTAAAGGATGCTGACGGTAAGGAATCTGTTATAACGAGAAACGAAGAATCTGATAAATCACATTTCAGATATAATCAGTACCCCGTTACATTTCGTGCTGTGTATGACAGTGATAAGATTCAGATTGGAAACACCGTGGGAGTTAATTTTGATCAAAGTCCTATAGCTGAAAGTCAGGGCACTCTGACTTTTTCTTCAGATAAACACACCGGTTACATATATCAAAACAACCAGCCCTACACCACCTGCCATTTTATATGGGCAGGCACATATTATTTTATTCTGCCAAATGAGTTCCAATTAAGTCTGACCCCAAGAGCCAACTATGGTCATACAGACTATTCTTATTTTTACACCACTTCCTTGCAGGGTAACGAATCTATAGATAATACTTCAAGAGAAGACTATTACCAAATAAGTGGTGGAGCCTCATTATACAAAGGCTTTTCACAAAACCATAGTGCAACGGCAAATATCTATGCCGGATCAAATAGGAATGAAGTGAGCTATACAGGATCTTCTCCTTATGAAAATACTTTCTCCGATAGTTTTGCAGGAATTAGAATAGGATATAATTATAATAACCGTAGATGGAGAGTCAGCTCCAATGTAGCATTACAGTGGGAACGCAATGGCATTAATGATGAGTATATAAGTGAAATCTATCCCTTGATAAATGTCTCAGGAAGCTATTCACCGTCGAATCATCACTCGCTACAAACATTTTTCCATTACGGTGCGAATTATCCCGGTGAGAGCGTAAAGACACCTAATGTGTTGCAAGACAATGAACTGATGTATAAGACCGGTAATCCCGACCTCCCACTGTCACGCCAGATCACGTTTAATCTGCAATATAATTGGGTTGCCAACAACACGTTTTCCTTGTCTCTTTACAGTCAGTATTTCGGAGAGTATAATTTATATGTCCCTATATTTGAATCTTATAAAAATGGGACTGCCATTTTGAAAACATATAGTTCAGAACAGGATTATAATCGAACACAGTTAGGACTGTCGTTTAACTTGAAATTGCTTGATGGCACTCTTCAATTGGCAGCACAGCCATCAATTTCGATATTCCGATATAAGGGTTACTATGACATGAAAAAGAATCCGTTCATTGTCAATGCTTCCGCCACTTATTACATCAAGCAATTCTTTCTACAGGCTTCTTTTCAGAGTGCAAATAAGACCATTCAGGGTAATCAGGGGGTCTGGTACAAAACCCGCGACTTCTATCAATTACAGGCAGGCTGGGGCAATTCAAACTGGAATATACGTCTGTCGGCAATCAATATGTTCCGGGGAGATTGGCTTGCAGCTACTCAAACCCTAAATGCTCCGTTATATTCAGAAACCGTATCTCAAGGAGGCACTTATTATCATAGACGTATTAATATCTCAGCAACATACACATTCGGATATGGTAAGAAAGTTCAGCGTGGTAATGAAGTTGGAGAACAGTCTGGTGCTTCCTCAGCAATCTTGAAATAGTAATATCCGACTGATTCCACAGATAGGATGCCTCTCCATACTTGGAATGATTAAATTTTCTTTGTATCTTTACTTTCCAATATCTACCACTATGAAGTTGACTAATATATTATAGTTATGCGATCAAGTTTCAATGAATATAAAGGCAGGATTGATCTTTCGGCTTTGATTGACGGGTGTAGGGAGAAAGGCAGGCTGTGTCATTATGCGAAAGGAGATGTATTTGTTCGTGAGGGGGAAGTTGGCAGATACTTTGGAGTCGTGGAATCCGGTTATTTTAAATATACGACTATCACAACAGAAGGGAATGAGGCGGTAGTAGGGTTTGCGTTTGAGGGAGAGTCGGTATGCGACTTCAACAATTCCTTCCAAGGCATTGCGTCCGAGGTGTCAATAATGGCAGGCACCAATGCTACTGTCTACCGGATAACATTCAATGAAGCCAAAGATATAGTTAGAAACCGAATAGACGGTTCACAGGGTACACTTATCGCGGAATTGTTCAGGGAAATTTATCACCGGCATCTTGAACTCTACCGGAAGTCACCAACTGAGAGGTACATTGAGCTTATCAATCATTATCCCGACATATTCAATATCGTGACAATAAAAGAAATCGCCTCCTATCTGTTGGTGACACCGATTTATCTCAGCCGGATACGGAAAAAACTTCTGAAAACAGGACAAAAATAAACTTTGTTTTATACCTATAAGAAGCCAATTCCCTAATTTTGCCACTGAAACAGTCAAAGATTAGTTATGAATATTTTAATTATCGGAGCAACTTCCGGAATTGGCAATTATCTGTGGAAGCATTATTCCTCAACCGGGAACTTGGTTGCAGTCATGGGTCGTAGAGCTGAGGAGCTGAAAAAAATGATAAAGGCAGCTCCCGACTCCACTCTTTCCTTCCCTTGCGACATAGCGGATTTAGATTCATTCAACAAAGCTTTTGACAATATCATTGACAGACTTAATACCCTTGATCTCATGATAGTCTGTGCCGGTGTAGGAGAGTTAAATCCTGAACTTGATATTGAGACTGAATTATATACCTTAAGAGTTAACGTAGAGGGGTGGACCAACTGTGTGGATGCAGTATATAATCAGTTTATAAAGCAAAGCTTCGGTCATTTAGTAACTATCACGTCTGTAGGTGGTCTTCAGCCTACCCCACTCGCCCCCTCTTACAGTGCCTCCAAAGC
>CAMWTL010000231.1 GCA_947177145.1 uncultured Porphyromonadaceae bacterium | reverse complement strand
TCCTAATGATATGGACCTTTATTATTTGAAATTTTTGATGCTAAATAAGGTAAAGTGAACTTATAAAATCCTTTCATTGGCTTAATAATTTCTTATGCCAAGCTTTTATTAGACCTTCTAACAGAATGATTATAAAAGTTTTAATTGATGAAGGTTTCTTCACTATCTTATTTTGGCTAATTTAGTCTTATATCTATTGTATAAATGCAGTAAACTCAATAATTTTGCAAAAGATACATTATGGAAACAGCTGCTGACTCTGATAATTGTCTATAGGAAGTAGTTTTTTCTTAGTTTGTATTTTTTTATTTATCCACAAACTATAAATAATTTGCAGAATGAAGAGGGTATTGGTTTTGATTTTTGTATTGCTTCCTTTTGTGGCTTTTGGCAGAGAGGTGAAAGGGGAATTACTGGATTCTGAAGGGGTGCCTATTCCTTTGGCAAATGTGGTGCTCCTGCAAGACAGCCTATATGTGGGCGGAACCACTACGGATGATAAGGGTCTTTTCAATCTTTCTGACAGTGATTCGGGTGCCAATTTCATAAAAATCTCCAAGTTCGGTTATGAGGATTATCTATCACAATTGCCGGCTGACGGAAATGTCGGAACCATTAGTTTGAAAGGAGCTGCCACACAATTGGATGAGGTGGTGGTCAGGAGCAGCCTTCCGCAAACCCGTCTTAAAGGGAATGCCTTGGTTACGGATGTGCAGAACAGCACACTCTCCAAAGTCGGCAATGCGTTTGATGTGCTGTCGCATATCCCGATGGTCACAGGCATTAACGGTGAGCTGAATGTGTTTGGAAGAGGTATTCCGACCATATATATAAATGGCAGGGAGGTGCGTAACCTTACGGACTTGCAGCAGCTGAAGTCGGAGGATATACGCTCGGTGGAGCTTATCACCAACCCCGGGGCAGCCTATGCCTCGAATGTGAATGCCGTAATCAGAATCAAGACTTTGCCGCCTAAAGGGGAGGGTTTTGGCTTCGACATCACAAATACACTTAACGCTTGGAGCTATGCACGAAACACCACGGACATAAATATGCGCTATCGCTGTAATAGTTTTGAGGTATTCGGCAACCTATACATAAATGAGGGGAAGCGTAAGTATGAGGACATAAGCAAAATCACGACGTTTTCAAGCGACACCTTCTTGCAATCCATTTACAATCACAGCACTATGCCGATGCACAGCTTATTCGGGAAGATAGGATTCAGCTATATGCTGTCGCCGCAACATTCTATTGGAGCTTATTATCGTTTCGGCAGGTCAAAGTGGGATAACCGTGGAGGGATTGAAACAGAGAGCAGCATAGTCAATGACAAAGCTGCCACCACAGTCGAAAACACGTCGGGCTTATACACTTCCACGGCAAAAGACTATCCTTCGCAGGAGGCGAATGTTTATTACAATGGAAAGATCGGTGAATTGTCGCTTGATTTCAATGCCGATTTTATGCAGGACCGGTCGGATAACTACGAGAACCATAGGGATTTCCTTCCGGGCAATGATACGCCTGAACGGAATGTATACGTCGACGGATTGACGAAAAACAGGCTCCTTGCGGAGAAACTTGTAGCGTCATATCCGGTAGGCAAAGGTAGCCTTGAGATAGGTGAGGAATATACTGATTCGAGACTTTCTTATGACTATGATTATGCCGGGGCACCCATCGGCGACTCTTTCACTGACATCAATGAGAGGAACTTTGCCGGATTCGCAACGTTGTCGCAGACATTCGGCAAATGGAATGTGTCGGTGGGACTGCGATATGAGTATGCCAAATACCAATACCACGACGAGGATTTGCCGAATGATGCCCTTTCGCGTACGTACAACAATCTTTTCCCCTCGTTGTCAATGAGTACGAAATTAGGCAAGGTAAGGCTGTCGCTCGATTTTTCCACCAGAATGAAAAGACCATCCTACCGAAAACTTGACGGACGTGTGGCATACCTCAACAGATACGTCTACCAGAGCGGCAACCCGTTGCTGAAGCCTACAAAGGGCTACAACGTCCAGGCTATGGCAACATGGAAGTATTTCTATGCCGTGTTGACCTACAAACATGAGGTAGATGCCGTGTTCAACACCACACGTGACTATGAGAAAGATCCGATGGTGAAAGTCATAACCTATATGAATGTGCCCCACTATCAATACGTACAGCTATATATAGGTGCGCAGCCTACTTTCGGGTGTTGGCAACCGTCACCTGCCATAGGAATGTTAAAGCAATTCTGCACTCTGAATTATAAGGGCGTGGAGACCTCTTTCAACAAACCCATGTATTTCTTCACTCTGGGCAATATATTCTCTCTGCCCAAGAGCTGGCAGATAGGGGCAGACTTATGGCTGTATAGTGCATCCAACAGCCAAAACTGCTATGTGAAGCCTACACAGCAGTTAAGCCTGAGCATCAGGAAGTCTTTTTTCAACGACAATCTTATGCTTCAGCTGAAAGGTGTGGATCTGCTTGACCGTGCCACCAACAAGGTGACCATTTACAGCGGCGATATAGAGAATTATATGTATACCCACCACGAGCCCAGAAACATCACGTTTACCATAAGATACATGTTTAATCAGGCTCGCTCCAAATATAAAGGCACGGGTGCCGGCAGCACGGAGAAGCGACGTATGTAGTTTTTTCAGAAGCCTTTTCCAGCTTTCAGAAGCCCTTCCAGCGGGATTTCCAGTAGGAGTCGCCAAGCTCGTCCCAACGGATGACGGCGGAGCCGAAGAAGTCACGGGTGTAGTCGGTAAGGAGCTGTGCAGCCTCTTCTGTATTTCCTTCGGAGAGCAGTCTCTTATACTCGCTCTCAATCAGGGGAAGCTCACGCTTTCCTTTAGCAAGGAAATGGTCGCGGGCAGGTTCGAGGGTGGTGCGTGCATCGCCCCAGCGCACGGTGGCGAGTTTGTTGGGCTTACGGAAACGCCAGAGCGCGGCATCATCGCGTGTGCGGTGCTGACCGCATACCTTGAGGAGTTCGGGAAGGTCGGTGACACCGGCAAAGACCGGGAAACGGGGTGACTGACCGGGATTGTCGAGGCATATCCAAGCCACACCCCCTACTCCGTCGGGAAGCCAGTCGCGACACTGTATAATGGTGGAATAGGAACACCAGGGGACACTGACCGTGCGGATATTATGCATCGCGCTGTCGCCCAAAGCCTCATAGACCGCTATCTCATCGGGCTGCATCCAAGGATTTGCCACAGGACTGACAATGCTGTCGGGCACGTCGGCACCATCACCCTCCTTTTTCTTGGGATTCTTGACTTTCAATCTACCACTCAGATTGAGATCCGTTCCCTCGTAATATGAACCCAAGAGACGTGCCATATCCTCAACCGAAACGGGTTTCTCCGGCTTCACGCTCAAAGGAAGCTCCTCCATATCGGCAGTGAATCCGGCGTTGGGGGCAAGCTGCTGCATAATGAAAAGCTCACGCACGCTGTAATTCTTAGGCTCATTCATATAGTTGCCCTTGCTGTAGACTTTCCAGAAGGAGAATTCCTCCTTGCCGTCCCAAAGTCCCATCTTCTTAGCTACTTCCTTCACGTTGTCGGAATACATATAGTTATCCTTATCGTTGAAGTCGATCTTTCCGATACGGCTCACGTTGGCAGAGACGGCAATGTGATCGTCGGGAATACGCACGGCTGCCCATACGCCACCTTTCTTTTTCGGGCCTTCACCCTGCACCTCAAATATCCATACCTCCTTCGGGTCGGCAATGGTGAGACATTCGCCGGAGTCGCCATAGCCATATTCCTTGATGAGCTGCCCCATCAGAGTGATTGCCTCACGCGCTGTGGAGCATCGCTCAAGCACAATCCTCTCCAACTCCTCAATCATAAACATACCATCCTTATTGACCATTGTGTCGAGACCGGTGTAGGTGGTCTCCCCTATCGCCAACTGCTTCTCGTTTAGGCAGGGATAGGCGGTGTCGAGGAAGCGGTAGGTATGACGCGCCTGAGGAATCTTCCCTTTCTCTTTCATACCGTCGAGGCTTCCGGGGTATTCGGTGTGCATCCT
>CAMWTL010000230.1 GCA_947177145.1 uncultured Porphyromonadaceae bacterium | reverse complement strand
GTGGTGCCTGTCTTCTGCTTCTGGGGTAGTAATTTTGCAAACTCAGCACTCAAGCGGAGGGTGGACGGTGCGGTGGCATTGATGGTAGGTACCTTATTCAAAAGGTTGGTAAGCCACATAAAATCTTTGTTGTAACTTAGGTTTACACCCAACATAGTGTTGTTGATGACCTCATCACCTATGTTTACCTTCTCCGTAAGTGCCCGCTCAGAGAAATTCAATATGGTACCCCCTAATGTAAAGTCCTTATTAAACCGATACTGGGCATCAAGACCGACAAGTGTCTTGCGCTGCATACTGAACATCGACTGGTTTTCGAGCGTAACGCTGACGTTTGTACCGGAGTCTATGATGCTTTGGTTGGTGATGGTCACTATACCCATACTGTAGTCCACGGTATAATCACTGTTTTCTGTTAGGGTTACACCTCCTGCTGTCACCACAACCGAACCTCGAGGCACGTTCATAGCGTTGAGACGGATCTGTGCACCGTTGGATGCTTGGTATTCGCCTTGGAGAGAGAACTTGTTTTTATCGGCAAACTGACGTGCCACTACCAACGTAGAGTCATAAAGTTCCTTATACACATACTTCTCTGCCAAAGCCGGATTACCGATTTTTTTCTCCAGATTCCGTCCAAAAGGCTCTGCCACAGGGAAAATAATCTTACCATTGCTCGGCTGAACAGTATAGCCCTCCACATAGTCAAAGAAACCGTCGGGATTCGATTCCTGATTGGAGTCGATGCGGTCAAGATTCATCACCTGGAGCAGTGGCTTGTTGGAAATGTCACCTACCGGAAGATAATTGATCTCCGTACCTGTGGTGTCGCTAAGATATTTTATGTTCAGCTTAAAGTTTTTCTTCTGCAACTGGTAAGCACCGAGGGAATAGACGTTTTTCATCATCAGCTTCCACATAGGGAGATGCGGAGAGATGGTAGTGCCTCGGAGCATTTTCAGATAGAGAGACTCAGTGGTGTTGGTAACATCGCTGGAAAACTCACCGACCTGATACACCTTACCCTGATATGTGTATTCATAAGCCACACCAAGCACCTCATCAGTAGAAAGGGCTGATTTTAAGGAGATGTAACCTAATGTGGAATTAAGGGTATATTCGCTCGATTTCAGAAGTCGTGCGCTCTCAACCTTCTCATAATCACGCCCACCTGTAATGCCGTGGGCAGCCAAAGGCTCAAGCACCTGTGTCACCTGGTTTATGTTACGCGCATCAGGATAATCAGCCTTCAACACTTCAAGAAGGTTGTTGCTTTGGTTTGACGGGTTATTGTAGGCAGTGTTGCGGATCCAATAATTATTGGCAAGGCGTGTGTTCTCACCTATATCCATAAAGCCTACAAAGTTACGGCTCTCGTCATAATTACCGTTCTTATTGGTGACCCACACCTCAATGCGCGTAATGGTTATTCCTGAGGAGACGTGAGGCAGCTTAGATGCAAACTGGTCATAATTGTCATAGAAATACTGGGCAAGGAAGAAGTGACGGTTGGCATCATAGTCATCAGCCTTTATGGAGAACTGTGTGCTCTGCACACCTCCCTGGGTGTTGACAGTCTTGGACTCACTGTTCTGCTGGCTCACAAGACCGGTCAAAGTCAACTTACCAAACTGCAGTTTTGATTTTATACCAAACAAAGCTGTACCTCCTCGTATAAGGCTCGACCCTGTAGTCATACTCACGTTGCCCGCCTCAATATTCTTGATTATCTCATCCTCCTTACCCTCATAATTGAGTTTGAGATTCTTGGAGTCGAAATCAAATGTAGCGTCCGTATTGTAGCTCATATTAAACTTCAACTTGTCACCGACGGAAGCTGCCACAGTGGCTTGAATCTTCTGGTCGAAGTTGAAGAAAGTTTTTCTACGGGAACGCAGAGAAAGAGCCGGATTGTCGGTCTTATTACTCTTTATACCCATTGAGAGCTGTATGGAACCTTGTGTGGTAAGACGCACACCGCCCGGACCGAACACTTTCTCAAGTGGTCCGAGGGCAAAATTCATATCAAGTATATTGAAAGGCTGCTTATCCTTATTCTCGAAGCTTTCCGCATTCCTTTGCTGGAAATGTGAAAACATCTCGCGTCGGGTAGCTATCTGATTATACTGTTCCGGTGTCATCATATATGGCACCGTTATCACCCTATCACCTACATAGGTGCTCATAACATACAATCCTGTCACAGGATCGTATACAAGTTCTGTGCGCACATTGGAAGGTGTAGAGAGGTCAGCAGCATATTCACGGTTGACATATTCATCAAACGACTGCGGGAAAGTTGGGGCTACAGGCGACGGAAGCACCACACTATCAGGGATATGAGTACCATCCAAATATTCCGAGGGAGGTGGTGGGGGCGGAAGCTCCGATTTACGGTACTGACCTAATGACACAACAGAGGCTACCAACACCAAAAAGGGTATCGGCAGCCGTTTAGCAATATGTCTCAATGTCTTAGGTCCTTGAAAAGTCATCAGAGCATTTTTAGCGCCTGCTTTATCGCTTTCTCTGTGCTCAGCATCGGTTCTGCGGCAAAAATCTTCTTAAGCACTTTCTGACTTTGTTGGGCAGTGAAACCAAGCATAACAAGCGCAGCCATTGAATCTTCATACGCTTCTCCAGCCACAGGTGCACTTGAAGATAAC
Organism: uncultured Porphyromonadaceae bacterium; assembly: GCA_947177145.1. Classification (GTDB taxonomy): domain Bacteria; phylum Bacteroidota; class Bacteroidia; order Bacteroidales; family Muribaculaceae; genus Lepagella. Next base: position 1,401 of record CAMWTL010000230.1, on the reverse strand, counting down.
GCAACCGACTCGCTTTTTATTTTATCTTTCAGGTCTACAATGATGCGCTGAGCTGTCTTCCCACCTATACCCTTGACTGCTTTGAGAGCAGAATCCTGTCCGGATGCGATAGCACTCTCAAGCTGGTCGTCAGTTAGCGAAGATAAAATAAGACGCGCTGTGTTGGGTCCTACTCCGCTCACCCCTATCAGCAAACGGAAGAGTTCACGGCTACGCTTTGTAAGGAAGCCGTAAAGAAGGTGGGCATCTTCCCTGATAGCCTCGTGCACAAATAGCTTTACCCTGTCCTTACCCAAAGCACCGTTCAGCTCGGCATAGTCAATGAGAGTAATGTTGATTTCATAGCCTATACCGCCACAGTCTACCACCGCTGATGTCGGCATAAGCTCTGTCAATGGACCACTTATGTAATCTATCATTTTAAATTCTGAATTAATGTGTTCTTATAAAGAACGCACAATCCTCGATAATATTCATATTCAAGCTCGATATATGTCATTCTCCGCTCGTTGAGAGTCGCTAATTCCACATAATAGTCGGTGATGGTCAAATTGCCCAACTCTACCGATTTATTGAGCAGTCTTTCGGTTTCATCGATCAGCTTCACATCATATACCCCCAACGACTTGCTGACAATGGCAAGGTCGTTGCGTGTGGCAGCTATTTCGGAAGCAACTTTTAATCTCGTATTCTCCATCTCCACCTCAGCAGCGGCTTTCCTTGCTTTTGCAGCCTTTACTTTGGAAGAGGTGGAGAATAATGGGAATGACGCGCCAACCACAAAGCCATTGCTTGCCTCGTCAAGCTCTGTATTACGACGATAGCCTAAGGTGAGCTTAGGCACCCAGCTCTGCTTTGCCACCTTCTCCTCCCCTCGCAAACTCTCTACCTCCGAAGCAGCCGCTTTTACCTCGGCATCATTGTCGAGTGGCATTAAGTCGGCATCTGAAAAAGCCCACTGAGGATACTCCGTAGCACCACAAGGATAATCTTCATATCCGTTGAGATTATTTATGGTTGTTCTTACCCCGGCAATCTCCGACTCATTGGCAAGCAACCCTCTCTTCAGATCCATAATCTGAATTTTTATCCTGTTAAGCTCTATGGAGGTGGCATCGCCGGCATTATACTTCTTTGTGAAGAGTGCATCCAGTTTCTCCGCATCTGCCAATTGCCCTTCCAAAGCCTTCTTGACTCTGGTTAACTTAACCAACTCTATGTATGACTCGGTAGCTTGAATAAGTATATCGCGGCAATCAAGCCTATACTTTTGCTCCAACGCCTCCATCTGCTTTTTCCCTGCCTTACCTCTGGCTGCAAACAAAGTGGGGAAATCCAATTCCTGTGACACTATAAGTTCAGAACTTGCCACACCCGCAGCTCCCTTGCGGAAAAAGGGTG
>CAMWTL010000229.1 GCA_947177145.1 uncultured Porphyromonadaceae bacterium | reverse complement strand
TGCTCGAAAACAACCAGACTCCCGAGGGTATAATCGTGCCCGAATGTCTGCGTAAATACACCGGCTTCGACATAATCAATTAAACACCCCCTTTCACAGTGTCAGCCTACATAAGCAAAGAAGAGAAACTGATTCCGATTGATGATCCTTCGGGAAAATGGTCAGAGCTTTACCTCCTCCCCGAGTGGGAGGAGGAATACTGCGATGTCTACACCGTCAAGAAACATGGCAAATGGATAATGCTAAAGGCTCTCAAAAAAGAGTATGCCGACAATCCCGAATATCAGGCAAAGCTTGAGAAGGAGTTCGACGTACGCTATAATCTCATGCATCCCAACCTCGTCATCGTAAATGATTTCGAGGTCGTGCCCGGCGTGGGCAAGGCAATCATCACCGACGACGTTTACGGCTACTCCCTGCGACGCCTCATCGACGAGAAACGTCTCACTCCCAAGATTGTCCACCGTCTGCAGACCCAGCTTCTCGATGCCATGCAATATATCCAGGAAAACCATATCAAGCATGTGCCCATCACTCCCGAGATGATTATCTTCACGGAATACAACGAGAATCTGAAGCTCGTGAATGTAGGCTATGACCAGACCGGCAGCCTAACCGAGCAGGATACAATAGCCGACATCGAAAGCTACGGGAAGGTACTCAACGAAGTGCTCGACCGTCTCCCCACCACGCTCCCCAAGCTCCGTAGGATAGCCCGTAAATGTGAGGATAAGCATCACGGCTACCGCACCGTCGCAGACGTGCAGCTCGATATGGAGCGTCGCAATTCGGGACAGCTCTACATCTTCATCTGTATATTCATAGCCCTTATGGCAGCTCTCTTAGTGTGGCTTTCCTTCAAATAATAAAAACCACCTAAGTAAAATCCCCATCCCCATATGATCGAAATAAAGACCATTGAGCCTACGAAGGCGAATCTAAAGGACTTCACTCAGTTTCAGATAGACCTGTATGACGGCAATCCCTACTTTGTGCCACCCCTTATCTCCGACGACGTGGAGACCCTGTCACCCGAGATAAACCCGGCTTTCGACTTCTGCGAGTCGGTCTACTTTATGGCTTACCGCGACGGAAAGCCGGTAGGACGCATAGCCGGCATTCTCAATAAGCAGGTCAATGAGCACCACAAGACCTCCAACGCCCGCTTCGGCTTCATCGACTTCATCGACGATCCCGAAGTATCGGCTGCCCTCATGAAAGCGGTGGAAGACTGGGCACGTGAGAAGGGTATGAAGAAACTCATAGGCCCTCTCGGTTTTACCGACCTTGACCATGAGGGTATGCTCGTGGAAGGCTTTCAGGAGCTGTCTACCATGGCTACTATCTACAACAACGCCTACTATGCCACCCATCTCGAAAAGCTCGGCTATAAGAAGGAGAGCGACTGGGTGGAGTTCTGCATCGACGTGCCTGACAGTGTGCCGGAGAAGATGAACCGCATAGCCGAACTGGTGAAGAAGAAATATGGACTTAAGGTGCTGAAATACGACAACCGCAAGCGTATCAAATCGGAATACGGACGTGCCCTTTTCCATCTCATCAACGACTCCTACGACGGTCTTTATGAATATTCCCACCTCACCGAGCGTCAGATAGACTATTACATCAACCTCTATCTCGACCTCCTCAACCTCGACCTCGTGACGCTGATTGTCGATAAGGAGGGGAAACTCGTCGGTGTGGGCATCTCCATGCCCTCTATGAGCCGTGCGCTCCAAAAGAGCAAAGGCAAGCTATTCCCCCTCGGATGGTGGCATCTCCTCAAAGGTCTTAAAGGGAAAAACGACCGTGTTGACCTCCTACTTGTGGCAGTGAAGCCGGAGTTTCAGAACAAGGGTGTAAATGCACTCCTCTTCCAAGACCTCATACCCTACTATCAGAAATACGGCTACAAATGGGCTGAGTCGAACCCGGAGATGGAGACCAACTCAAAGGTGCAGAGCCAATGGGAATACTTCAACTACCGCCAGCACCGCCGCCGCCGTTCTTTTTATAAAAATCTCTGATGAGCAACGACAATACTACCAAGACCGGTGCCGAAAGGATAAATCCCTACGACGACCGGCGAGAAAAGGGTACACAGGTGGAGGAGATGTTTGACTCCATTGCCCCTGCCTACGATTTCATGAACACGGCGATGACCTTCGGGCTTCATCGCCGTTGGCGCAACAAGGCCCTGCGTGCCGCGATAAAGGCTCTCCCCGCGCCCCCCTCATTAGTGCTCGACGTGGCGACAGGCACAGGCGACGTAGCCTTCAAGCTCCACTCCCTCCTCCCCTCTGCCCGCATCACAGGCATCGACCTATCCGCAGGGATGCTCGATGTGGCACGGCACAAGCTCGAAGCCATGCCACCCGAAGAGCAGAAGCTCCTTGCATTCGGAAAAGCCGACTGCCTTGCCCTCCCCTACCACGACGGGGAGTTTGACCTCATAACCGTGGCTTATGGAGTGCGCAACTTCGAGAACCTCCTCCAAGGACTCCGCGAAATGCGACGGGTGCTCAAGCCCGAAGGTGTGCTATGCATAATCGAGCTTTCATGTCCCGAAGGCAAGCTCACGGGACTCGGCTACCGCATCTACTCACGCCGCCTGATTCCCGCTGTCGGACGTATGGTAAGTGGCGACAGCCGAGCCTACACCTACCTCCCCGAAAGCATCGCGGCAGCTCCCCAGCGTGAAGTAATGGCAAAGCTCCTCCGCGAAGCCGGCTTCACCGACATCGCCTACAAATCCCTCACCTTCGGCGCAGTCACCTACTACATCGCCCACTGAAATGAACCGAAAAGACTTTGAAATAATGGCTCCCGTCGGGAGCTACGAATCCCTTGCCGCCGCCCTCTCGGCAGGAGCCGATGCCGTCTACTTCGGCATCGAAGGGCTAAACATGCGCTCGCGCTCCAGCGCAAACTTCACCACCGAAGACATGCGTCGCATCGTAGAAGAATGTGATGCCCGTGGGGTAAAGACCTACCTCACGGTCAACACAATCGTCTACGACTCCGACATCTCCCTGCTCCATCAGATAATCGACTCTGCCAAGGCAGCCGGGGTCAGCGCAATCATCGCCTCTGACATAGCAGCCATCCTCTATGCCCGCAGCATCTGGCAGGAGGTACACATATCCACACAGGTCAACATCACCAACATCGAGGCTGTGCGCTTCTACGCGCAATGGGCAGACGTGATGGTGCTTGCCCGCGAGCTTAACCTCGACCAGGTGAAGGCGATACACGAAGCCATCGAAGCCGAAGGTATCACCGGACCCAATGGCAGCCCCATCCGCCTTGAGATGTTCTGCCACGGTGCCCTCTGTATGGCTGTGAGCGGCAAATGCTATATGAGCCTCCACGAGATGAACTCCAGCGCCAACCGTGGAGCCTGCAACCAGATATGCCGCCGCTCCTACACCGTGCGCGACCGGGAGACTGACGAAGAGCTGGTGGTTGACAACAAATTCATAATGTCCCCGAAAGACCTGAAGACAATCCACTTCCTCGACCGTATGGTGGAGGCGGGAGTCAGGGTATTCAAGATTGAGGGACGTGCCCGCGGACCGGAATATGTGCGCGAGGCTGTGGAAAGCTACTCGGAGGCACTTCAAGCCATATGCGACGGCACTTACTCCCCGGAGAAAGTGAAAGAATGGGACGAGCGGCTTGGACGCATCTTCAACCGTGGCTTCTGGAATGGCTACTACCTCGGTCAGCGTCTCGGCGAATGGAGCAGCAAATACGGCTCCTCAGCCACACGCACCAAGGTCTACGTAGCCAAAGCCATACGCCACTTCACCAAGATAGGCATCGGCGAGTTTCAGATGGAAGCCGGAGAATTGAAAGTGGGCGACGAAGTGGTTGTCACCGGTCCCACCACCGGAGCCTTGATCTTCAAGATTAAGGAACTCCGCGTAGACCTCCAGCCCGTTGACCGAGTAAAGAAAGGCGACCGCTTCTCGATGCCCGTCCCCGAAAAGGTACGCGCCTCCGACCGCCTCTACCTCTGGCGCGAAAATCCCGCCTCCTGACAATCTATTTTTCAATTCCCTGATATACAATAGTTTGCAAGGGTGCAAAATA
>CAMWTL010000228.1 GCA_947177145.1 uncultured Porphyromonadaceae bacterium | reverse complement strand
GATTACAGACTTACCCATGAACTTGAGATGCACGCCGAGGAGGATTCGGACGCTATTATGAAATTAGGCAACTGGCTATTTATGCATTGTTATCTTATGACTCCCGCATATGCCGTTACCTTGGCAGAAATAGCCTCCGGATTTGATCTGAGCAAAGAGGATAACGTGATTGCGTTCCAAGAGCGAATGGAGCAGAGTATGGCAGAGGATCCTACAGGGCCGCTTGCTCTTTATCTAAGCGAATGGCTCTATCTGATTGTTGAAGGTAAAATTCCTTCACCCAAGAAAAAAACGGAAGCACCGGAACATAAATATTACACAGCTTTCACAAGGGCAACGGGTGGAAAGGTAATAAAGTTCTTCTCTAATTATGCCGATCTCAACCGATTCTTTATTGACGCGCTCGGTTGGGCTGACGATCAGGAACATCTTCCGCAGATGAAGAATGAACACGACTTTATCCTTCTGGTAAATAAGGAGAAGGGTATGCTTCTTGCCAAGAATATTGCCAAGTGTATCGCTGCGCCTGAAAATCCGTTGTATGATAAGGCATATGCGTCGGGACATGCCATAGAATTGCTTACGGAGAGAGGCTGTTGTCCTGCGGATTTGTTGCATTATGTATGCGGCAACGGCTGGCTGCCGGATGCCGTCTTCCCCGGTACAGAGGATCATACACTTGTTGCGAAGAATTGGGATTTTATAGCCCGTTGCTATCTTCAGCAGTATTATAGAGGCGATTGACCGATACAAGCGTCATAATTACCTTAGAAACTAATAGCCTCGGAAGCAACTGGGTCTGCTTCCGAGGCTATTAGTTTTGGGTCTTAAATAAAAAAGACCGGCTACTGATTAGATACTTTTGTCATTTCAGACGGCCTAAAATCTGATCTGCTTTCAATTTAATCACTCCAAACATAGCTTCACCGAAAATCGAGCTGTTCATTTTTGAAGTGCCAAGTTGGCGATTGATGAAGATAATGGGCAATTCCACCACTTTAAATTTTTTGCAGTAAGCCTTGAATTTCATTTCAATCTGGAAAGCATAACCTTTAAATTCAATCTTATCAAGGTCGATTGCTTCAAGCACTCTGCGGCGATAGCATACAAATCCGGCTGTGGCATCACGAAGTTTCATACGGGTAATGAATCTTACATAGGCAGAAGCGAAGTAAGACATAAGCACCCTGCCCATAGGCCAATTCACCACATTGACACCGGAAATATAACGGGAACCGATGGCGACGTCGGCGGCTTCATCCTTGCAGCAATGATAGAGCCGTGTGAGGTCATCGGGATTGTGTGAAAAATCAGCATCCATTTCTATGATGTAGCCATAATCACGATTCAACGCCCACTTGAAGCCATGGATGTAGGCAGTGCCGAGACCGAGTTTGCCGGTGCGTTGTTCGAGAAATATTCTGCCGGGAAACTGGTGCATCATAACTTTGACAGCCTCTGCGGTTCCGTCGGGAGAATTGTCGTCGATTACGAGTACATCGAAATTGTCCGGATACTTCATAACCGTCTCAAGGATATTTGAAATATTCTCAATCTCGTTGTATGTGGGTATGATAACTAATACGTCGCTCATAACTTTCCAAATTATCTTACAAAGTTAATGAAATAATTTGGTGTTGTTGAAAGAGCGACGCATTAAATTTCTGAAAAAATATTAAATTCAGAATACTATATTATATTTTTTGAGTATCTCTACAGGGTGATAGGATTCCTTAGCCATTCGCAGCCCAAGATCGCCTGAATCGTCTTCACGGTTGATAAATTTAATTTCCGGATATTTCTCGGTCATAGCCTTTGCAAAGACATAATTTATCATCTCATAGCTGCTGTTGACCCCACGGGTCGCCTTCTCCACGTGTACGAAAAGGGTATCGCCTTTAACGTCACCGATAGTATATGCTCCGACTTTCCCGTCGGCATAGAGAATCATTCCCTCCAGATTCTTATCACCCTTGGCGATGAAGTTTATCATGCGGCGGGAGAGTTCGCGTTCCGCACGTGCCATATCGGTAGAATCGCCCTCCAAGTCAAATATATCCATAAATTCCATAGCTTCGTGGGCATTTTCCGGAGTCATTTCCACAGCTTTCCATTCCGGATATGCTCTTAGGAATTGGCGCACGTGGTTACGTTTCTTGCTCATTTTCTTTCCTGCAACTGTGGCAAGCATTTGGGCATCATAGAGATAATCTCCCCAGTCGGTAAGTGGTTCCACTCTTATGGGGTTAAGGTTACGCATCTCTTCAAGGGCATATTCAGGCACTGCCGAGAACTCGAGAGCCAGATTATTTGCATCACAGTATTCTTTAAGCAGCTCAACTGACTCTTTAAGCGGCAGCTTACCAACAGGGAGTGAAAATGCAGGCATCGAACGGTCGCTTTCCACTACGCCCTTAATGAAAAGAGTATCTTTGTAAATCACATATTCATATTTAAAATAATCCACCCACATTAACACTCCGGCATATGAGAAATCAGTGGTACGACCCTTTTCCCTTTGCAAGTAGGGCCATATATCTTTCATAGTTTCCGGTGTAATCCGTTTAAATGTGCCAAGTCTACATTCCTTTTTGGGGGTCGTGACATTTTTTAGCTGCCGAGTGGAAGCGGCAAGCCTGTAAAGACTATCTGAAGTAAATATGGGTGTAGAGGCGGGGGAGAAATTCCAAGTGTTTTCCATAAAAATTATATTGAAGAATAGTTTTGATTATATTGATTTTGTTATTATAACGCTTTCGACCCTCGGAAGTATTAAACAAGTTGAAAAAAGATAATAAAATTGTAAATCACCTATAGTGCGATTGTGGTGTTTAAGGAATTTACCGTTATATATTTGTCAACCTAAAAACTATTTTTCGGACCGGCTGCCTTGGCAGTGTTTCGTCCACATAATTTTACTTATGCAATTTATTAACCGACAGAATATTGAAATCGTGGATATATTTGTGCGCTTGTTTGGAGAGCCTGTGTCAATAATTGCGTCACATTATACCACTCCCATAGAATTTAAACGTCTACCAAAAGAGGAGAACCGTTACAATGACATTATGGTAAGCGTGGGCAATACCATTTACATCTCCATTGAGGAGAGCGGTCAGGTGGGGCTTTCCGATACAGAGATGCTTGCTGCTATTGCTCACGAGATAGGGCATGTGGTGTATGGGGCACATAGCTGGCTTCCCGATTGTGAACAGAGGGCAGATATGTTACCGGCGAAGTTGGGTCTCGGTACCCAGATGATAGCTGCCATAGAGAAGATTCTTGACAGCCGACGCTATCAGCAGCTCACTTCGTCGCTCGTGGGACGCATTCATTTCCTCCAGAATATGATGAGAGGATAGCATAGCGTTGGGGTATCAATTATATGTTTGAAGTATAAAACCCGAAGTCGTATTTAATTGTTATATTTACAAATACTTCTTCATAGATAAATGTCTCCGGAGGAGTAATGAGATAAAGATTAATGTATAATAACTTAATTTAGATAATACGACTATGGAAACAGTGTTTTTACAGGGTTCACCGATGCACACAAGCGGTGAACTCCCCAAAGTAGGTACAGATGCACCTTACTTCGCTCTTGTAGGAAAGGATCTTTCAGAACTTAATCTCCACGATTTTAAGGGTAAGAGGGTAGTGCTCAACATCTTCCCCAGCGTTGATACAGATGTATGTGCCGCTTCCGTAAGAAGATTCAATAAGGATGCAGCCTCGCTGCCCAACACAGTTGTGCTTTGCGTTTCTGAGGATCTTCCTTTCGCAGGTGCTCGTTTCTGCGCAGCTAACGATATAGAGAACGTTTATACAGCCTCCGGTTTCCGCAGCGATTTCGGCAAGGAATATGGCGTTGAATTGGTAGACGGTCCGTTGCGTGGTCTCTATGCACGTGCTCTTGTGGTAATCGACGAGAATGGTAAGGTACTCGGTACGAGCCTCTGCCAGGAGATCACTGAGGAGCCTGACTATAAGTTTGCAGAAGAGCTTCTGAAGAAGTAATAGGTTTATTTATGAGGTCGCTTATGTCTTAATGATTTAATAGCGACAGTTTATTGATAAAGGGCATCCGGATTGGTGTAACTGCCAATCCGGATGCTTT
>CAMWTL010000227.1 GCA_947177145.1 uncultured Porphyromonadaceae bacterium | reverse complement strand
ACCGACTACCTCAACTATCAGCGTATCACTCGCGCCATCGAGATGATTGCCGACCGCAACAAGACAATGCAAGAGATAGCCTACGACGTAGGCTTCAACTCCCCCAACAACTTCAATCGCGTCTTCAAGCAAATCTTAGGCACCAACCCCGGCACCTTCTACAAAAACCTCCACCACCACTGAATAAAGTACATTTTTACTTATCATTCTTACGCATATATATAATTCTGAACTCCTTACACTTTCTTCTTTCCTGTTTAGCTGATGCGATTGAGTAGGCACTATACTTATCATATATATCCAATCCGCGTCCAAGGCTTATGCTCCACCCATCATCGGTCGTTATCTGCCTGTCATGAAATTCTCGGAAAGAATAATCAAAGTCTATTCCGTATGTAGCCATATCATCTTTGATGTCGTCTAATCGGTCTATCAGTGTAGGAAGTTTTTCGTCTTCCTCCCAAGTTACAAGACGAACCTTTATATCTTCATCAGGACGATTGTCTACGAGCATAGTAAGGAACTCAAGTAAATTCTTCAGTTGCCATGAGGTTCTGACCCATGGATCCTCAATTATAATTTCCTTCGATTTCGCAAGATAAGGCATAAAGAGTTTTTCAAAAGTCACTCCGGTCTGTCCGAGGCGATAAGTGGTTGCACCCTCCGGAAGTCTCTGTATTCGCTCTCTCTTCTTAGCCGGTTTATCCTCCGAAGCTGTGGATTGTTCTTTCCCTAATGACTGGGAATCAGCCGAGGCATTAGTATGCAAATCAGTTTCATAGGGATTAAGTGACACAGTAATATTATTGCTTATCTGTTCGAGAGTCTCAACATCTATCTCCTGACCGTCTTTAAGTCGGGTATACTTGAATATGGCAGGTTCAGCTTTAAATGTCTCGTCTATCTTATAAAGCTGATCTTTCACTCGTTTACGGCTCTCTGCTGCAAAGTCTACAAGTTCGTAAGCCTCATCATCGGTCATATTTCCATCAGGATACAGCAGCTTCACCATACCTGAAAATGTCTTGCGAATTGCATTGTGATCTCTTTCAGAAAGTGACCCATCAAATGTAGCATACTGTTTCAGCAACCCGGTCAAATCTCTGTCACGAAGCGCATGGAGAATAGCAGCTAAATAATCGGAAATCAATCCATATCCTTTACTGAAACTATCCTTCTTCAGCATACTAATTTCCCAACCCGGATTGTAAAGGTGAATACGGTCAAGGAATGCACCCTTTATGAAAGAAGTCGGTATGGAGTCAAATAGATGAGAATTACGAAGCATATATGGAACTGTATGCTTTGTGTTGCCCACAAACACCATGGAGGCTGACGCCTCATGTGTAGCCTTACCGCGATTGAACGACTTATTGGCAAGATAGTTCTGCATAGTGTCTATGAGAACAGCCTCTACATTGCGCCCTTTCTGTTGCTCAAATTCATCCCATGCCACTACGTCCCAATAACCTACAAGTCCAAGTTCCTCTTTTTTACCGCTCATTCGGACAAAGAGTCTCGGAGAAGTGACATCGCCACCGCTGACCAAAACGCCATAAGGGGAAAGTTCCTGAAATACGTGGCTTTTACCCGTACCCTTCGGTCCAAGTTCCATAAAGTTAAAATTATTCTCAATGTGTGGCAGCAAACGTGCAAGAGTGATAAATTTCTCCCGACGGTTCAATTTTGACGGCTCAAGCCCAACTGTATGTATAAGGAAATCAATCCATTCATCCGTAGTGAAGTCCTTACGATGATCAATGAATTCCTGCAAATCAATATTTGAAATCTGAACAGGCTTTAAAGTCTGAATATCCCAACGTTGTTTTACATCTTCACCCGGAATATAACCTATAGTAACAATGCACCATACCCCATTACCGGACAAGAGTTTAGGATTAGCCAATATATAATTGGAACCGATGGGCACATTTGTAAGTCCAAGATTCGCAAATGAAGCTACATATTGGTCGTCTCGCTCATTAAGGACTGCTGTAACCTTGTCGATAACACGGAAACGCCCACGTTCTTTAATCCGGCTCTTGACAATCTCATTGTCTGCTCTGCGGATATAGTTATTCTGTATTACCTCCTTTACTTTTTCAAGACCCAGCTCAATGGCCTCCTGATCATCTGTAGCACAGTATTGACCAAGAAGATACTCCAACACGTAGGTTGGAACAGGGAGACCCCCCTTTACCTGAAAAGCAAGATCCTTACGCACTACCTTGCCGCAAAAGCTATTTAATATTTTCTCTTGAAGTTCCATATATGCTTAAAAAAAGTCTTGTTCTATTATTGTATTGTTTTTCACTGTCTCTTTCACGAGTGGATTCAATCTCTTGACATCTTTGGCATCATATATCCTCAACTGAAGAAGTCCGGGCGTTACCGATTGATTCAATGTAAGTGTGATGACACTGATTCGGTTTGACGGTTCCGGCTCGTTGCTGTCTAAGGTGACGGACACTTCATTCGACACCGCTTTGTCCCCTTGATAAATCGCACAGACAATGGTACGGGGCAGCATAGTCATGTCTACCACATCTTCTTGTAGAATATTTAATTTCAATCGGCTTGAAACTATAGTCAAATTATAGGTCAGAAGTGATACTCCTACAAAGTCAGTCTTTTCGCTACGGCGCTGACTACTATGGATGACAGGCACAATCATCTCCTGCAATGAAGCACCTCCGTGTACAAAGTTATATCCACCGGCAGCCGCTATTCGATTAGTGCCCTTTGGCACTCCCACATATACAGGCTCCGCAGATTCTATCGACGAAACCTTGTCAAGGGGGAACTTAACTATACCTTGTATGCATTGTGAATCAGTAGTGAGGTAATATCTTGTCTTTTTCTCAATATCCGAATCTTGAATCTGGAGTTTGTCCTTATCCTCGATTTCTATCTCATTATATAAGAATCCATGATCGGATGTCACAATGACATTCACCACGTTCATTGATGCATGGAGACTCTTGACGAGGGATGAAAGTTGCTCCACCGACCTACGGCAAGCCTCAATAACATCGACCGGATTCTGACCGTGCCCCGTATCATCAATTGTGTCGTGATACAGATAAACCAAGGGATGTTTAAACACGTCACGGTTGGTGGAGAGATTATTTTTCACATAGTCGGAATATTTGATGCAGATGGCATCTGCGCGATATGACGCGAGATAATTACTACGCATCTCTATGGTAGAAAGTATCTGTCCGTCAACAGCCATTGTCACACCGTTCTCGTTTCTGACAAGAGTAAGGCGCTTATGGGGTAATAATGCTTGTTTACAATATTTCGTCTCAGTAGGAAGCATACTCAAATTGGCAGACAGTTTTGCCATATGTTTCTCCCGTCCTAACGTGTCAAGCAATTCTTGAGCCACCTCATAACGTAGAGCATCGGAAATAATCACAACAAGCTTGTTTTTACCCCCTGTTCCGGCATATTCCCTTTTATAGAAATCTTCCTGCCGAGGAATACTGACGCTGCTCAAGTCTTCACCATACTCAGTGACACAATCCATCCATTCCAGATTTATATCGTTGACTAAGCGTGCATAGTCAACGTCGAGTTGATGCTTACGTTGTTCCAATGCAGGAATGATAGGAATTATTTCTGATATTAGTTTATGATGAGCCTCCAAAGCTTTGCGGTAGAGTTGATCGAAAAGATAGAAATCTGAGGTATACCGTTCTATATAATCCTGTGGGGTTGACAATTTAATAGAACCGAGTCTAAGTTTTTTCTCATAGAATGCCGCCACTTTGTCAATGAAATCCAATGTTGAAATTATCCTACCATTCTCATTGAATTTCATTGTGAGAGATGCCACTCGTTGTCTTGTCTCGGCAGGGTTTTCCAAAAGTGACACTTCAAGAATATGATTGAGTATCGGCCATATTAATGCTTCCGTCATAGCATAATATTGTGCATCTATCCCATATACGTCTATCAGTTCGCTTTCACGTATATTCGACGCAAGTTCCTCAAGTGCCTCTTCGAACCCTCTTCGCCACTGTTTTGTAGAAATACCTAAATCAAAAATACGATTTATCTGTTGTAGTCGGAGAGCAGAATTAATCTTCAGCGACTTGTATGAATCCGCACTATTGGGTGCCAAGAGTTGGGTTATACTATTGTATTTCAATGA
>CAMWTL010000226.1 GCA_947177145.1 uncultured Porphyromonadaceae bacterium | reverse complement strand
CCCTAACCCATCCAAATATCCTGTGAGTATCAGAACGGCTGCCATCTCATCGGCACGTCCCTTCTCCTGACGCTGTTTCTTCTTAAATCCCCCCGCTATCATCTCACGGTGAGCAATAGTCGACGTAAAACGCTCATCCACCATCGTGATTTTCATATTCGGCATCTCCTTGCGAAGCACCCCCAAAAACGGCTGGATATACTTCATACTCTCGCTCGGATTACCGTGCAGGTCGCGTGGTTCGCCCACAATTATCTCATCTACCGACTCCCTACTACAGTAATCTTTCAGAAATTTCATCAATTCGCTCGTGGCAACCGTTGGCAGCCCGTTTGCACTTATCTTCAGTATGTCAGTCACAGCCACGCCACAACGTTTCCGGCCATAATCTATAGCTAATATTCTTCCCATACTTCAAAATTAGCCAATTTAACCGGTATCATTCTCTTTCGTTAACATTTTTTAAGACCATTTCTACCTGTTAACCCTTTTAATGGTTAATTTCTTGTTTCCACACCCCCTTATAAACTATTTGCAGAATCCACTTGCAATGATAATTTATCCTGACTAATTTTGCACTAAAATAACAATGATTATGTTCAATCGTAAAACATACCTTCTAACGCTCCTCGCATTCTCACCCTTTTTGGCAGGTGCACAGTCAAATGCAAAGGAGGTCTTTTCCGACATATCTCCGGCTGATGTCACAGCTGCTAAAAAGGAGAATATGCCGGATAAATGGACCTTTTCCGACTGTATGGAATATGCTATAGCCAACAGTACCGAGGTACGCCGCGCTCTCCTTTCCATTCTTCAGGCTGATGAGAATGTGGGGTCGGCTAAAGATGCTTGGCTTCCTACCGTCGGCTTCTCCACCAACCAGAATTTTACCAACTATCCCATATCAACGGAAGGACGCACATCTAATGTCTACGGAAGTTCATATAATGTCAATGCCGCTTGGACTGTATGGGAAGGTAATGTCAGAAAATACCGTCTCGAATCAGCAAAACTCCAGCGTAGGCAACAGCAGCTCGCCGGCGACGATGCTGTTAAGGATATTACCCTCGGTGTCCTTTCAGCCTACCTTAATATAATGTATGCGCAAGAGACTGTAGCCATAGCTAAACAGACCCTTGAGGTGAGTACTTCGCAGACTAACCGTGCCCGCCGTCTTATGGAATCCGGCAGAACATCCAAAGTAGACTATGCCCAGATTGAAAGCCAAATGGCGCAAGACCAATATAATCTTGTGCAAGCGGAGAGCAACCTCTCCACAGCTAAGATGAATATGAAGAAGATTCTTAATCTTGGTCTTGACTACGACTTAGAAATCTCCGAACCTACACTTGCCGATTCAGAAATATCCGCGCTTTTGCCGGCAAAGCAGGAAACTTATAATCTCGCCGCTGCGTGGTTACCCGGTATTAAGAGCAACGAGATAAGCAAGGATGTATATGCCAACGATATCAAGATTGCCAAAGCCGGAAACCTACCTAATATAGCTCTTCAAGGAGGAGTAGGTACAGGCTATACTTCCGGTGGCAATAACTGGGGATGGCAGATGGGACACGGGCTGAACGAGAATGTGGGTGTATCGGTGTCAGTGCCCATCTACGACGGCAATTCCACTCGCCGCGCTGTGGCAAAAGCCAAACTTGCAGCTCTTGACTACGACATCACTCGCGAAGAACTTCTCAACAATCTCTCACAGACCATCGAGAATCTCTACATTGATGCCGACAATGCCAAGGCTAAATATGCAAGTGGCACAAAGCAGCTTGAAGCCACACAGATGACCGCTGATCTCGTCAACCGTCAGTTTGAGTTGGGTCTTGTGAATCCCCTCGAACTCCTCACGGCTCATAATAATCTTCTCAACGCACGCCTCGAACTCCTGCAAAGCAAGTTCATGGCAATCCTCTCCAACAAAACAATATCTTATTACGCCACTTCCAACGTAACCCTGTAACCCGGAAAAATTTATTGATATGAACAGATATGCTCTATATATCTCCGTAGCTGCCGTGGCTTTTACCACTGTATCGTGCTCGGAGAAAACGAAAATGGAACTTGAGACCTACACTGTAGAACCGACATCAATGTCGGAGGTCGTCACCGCTACAGGCACAATGGAGTCAGTGACACAGGTAGATGTGGGTACGCAGGTGACGGGTATCATAGAACACCTTTACGCCGATTACAACGACACCGTTAAGAAAGGGCAGCTTCTCGCCGAACTTGAAAAGACACTTCTTGACAGCGAATTGAGGAGTGCAGATGCAAATATGGCTTCGGCAAAGGCAAGCTATGAATATGCCAAGAAGAATTATGAGCGCGACAAGGCACTGCATAATGAGCAGCTTATCTCCGATTATGAGTTCCAGACCTCTCAGCGTGATTACGACGTGGCCCGGCTTTCCTATGAGAAATCTCAAGCCGACCGTGTACGCGCAGCCAAGAACCTCAATTATGCAGAGATCTATTCCCCCATCGACGGAATTGTCATCTCTCGCGAAGTGGAGGTGGGTCAGACAGTCGTTTCAAGTATGAACGTGGCTAATCTCTATGTAATAGCTGACCTCGACAATATGCAGGTAGTTGGAAATGTCGACGAAGCCGACATAGGTCAGGTAAAAGTAGGTCAACATGTCACTTTTACGGTCGATGCCTATACTAATGATGTTTTCAATGGCACTGTTACCCAGGTGCGTCTGAATCCTACGACAGAATCAAATGTGGTTACTTACGAAGTTATCGTAAACGCACCGAACCCCGACCACAAACTTATCCCGGGTATGACAGCCAACCTCACCATTTACACTCTTGAACTCAACGATGTGATTGCAGTGCCTCTGAAAGCCCTGAAATTCCAACCTCAAGATAACGAAGATAAAGATAATGGTCTGCCACAGCCGGTAGCTTCTGAAGGAAATAAAGGTCATTCAGTTTGGGTGGAACGTGACGGCAAACTCATACAGACTCCCGTGGAGCTTGGTATGATGAACAGCGTTTACCAGCAAATCACATCCGGTCTTAAAGCCGGCGATAAGGTAGCCCTTCAATACAATATGATTATGGGCAACACCCAAAATAAAAAACAAGAAGAGAATCCCTTCATGCCCAAACCACCGGGAGCAAGGAAGAAATAGTTAGTAGTTAATAGTTTGTAGATTACACCCTACTAACTAAACACTAAAAGAAAATGGCTAAAGAAATAATAAAGATTGAAAATCTTAAACGCTACTTCAAGGTGGGCGACGAGACGGTCAAGGCTCTGAGAGGCATCTCGTTTACTATCTACGAGGGGGAATTTGTGACGATCATGGGCACTTCAGGTTCAGGCAAATCTACCTTGCTAAATACCCTTGGCTGTCTTGATACCCCAACCTCCGGCGAATATCTCCTTGACGGCATACCCGTGAAAGGAATGGGCAAGAATGAGCGTGCAAGAATCAGAAACCGTAAGATCGGGTTTATATTCCAAAACTATAATCTTCTTCCCAAAACCACTGCTCTTGAGAACGTGGAGTTGCCTTTGATCTACAACTCCTCTGTCTCCGCTAAAGAGAGGGCGGAAAGAGCGGAGAAGTGTCTGCGTGAAGTTGGACTTGGCGAACGTCTGTTGCACAAAAGCAATCAGATGTCAGGAGGTCAGCAGCAACGTGTGGCTATCGCCCGTGCCTTGGTCAATAATCCGGTAATCATTCTTGCCGATGAAGCCACCGGTAACCTCGATACACGTACCTCTTTCTCTATCCTTACGCTTTTCCAGCGTTTGTATCGGGAAGGAAAGACTATAATCTTCGTCACTCACAACCCGGAGATTGCACAATACTCGTCACGCAACATTATGCTGCGTGACGGACGCATTGTAAGCGACGAATATAACAACGACATAAAATCAGCCGAGGAAGTCTACAGGTCACTTCCGGTTGACAATGAATAAACAGCATATGTTATGAATATAAAGAATCTGCTGAAGATAGCTCTCAAAGCTCTCAACAATAATAAAATGCGCTGTTTCCTCACGATGTTGGGCGTGATTATAGGCGTTGGGGCAGTCATAGCTATGCTTGCCATAGGTCAGGGATCGAAAAACTCTATCAAGGAACAGATCTCTGAGATGGGTAGCAATATGATTATGATTTTTCCCGGTGC
>CAMWTL010000225.1 GCA_947177145.1 uncultured Porphyromonadaceae bacterium | reverse complement strand
ATTGAGTGCAGAAGATGTGGTCACCGATATACTCACATTATCGGCTATGGTCCTATCTGTCCCACTCCTGAACTCCGTAGAGAGAATCTTAGGAAATATCCTCCTGTTTGTCCGCGTTGCAAGTCATCCGACTATAAGGTGCGGACACTTCTTGACAGTATCTTGGACTTTTTCAAGTAGCCAACTTTAACTTCTTTAAGCAATCATCTTGGCAATGGCTCTTTTCGATTCGATCTTCGATGCTCTCTTTGGCTCAGAAAACGCCCTCTTTGGCTCAGAAGATAAGTCCGGCTCCTCCGGCAAAGCCACCAAAGCCTCTACCGGTGTTTCCGGCAAAGCTACCAAAGCCACCTCGGACGCAACCTCTTTTGGGCATATCACCACACCGATTATCTCCGACTCCGACATTCCGTCGGGGTCAGGAGGTATCAATCGTGAACGCTACACTTACGGTCAGTTGCGTCGGCAACCGATCATTCCCGAAGTGATGCGGCTTATCACCAATCCAACTGTCAGACGTTGGGCTGAGGAGTGCAATGCCCGAAACCGCGACGGCTTCATAATGCGTCAGATTGACGGTGAGTATAGCTTTGACGGGCTGCACGTCGGTCCTAAAGTTGCCCTACCCTCCCGTGCGGAGCTGCATCGTCAACTCGGACCTAACCCCTCCCCTGCTGCGATCCGTGAGATTTCCTATCGTTTGCTCCGAGAGGAGATTGCCCGACAAACAGGTATGAGCGTTGCCAAGGCAGCCTCGGCTATCGGCAATATGCTCGACTGTGTGCCACACGAGGACATTTCCGGCTACGTCTATATGGTGCCGAACTGGGCACACAAATGGTTCCGTCACCGTGGCTACGTCTCCCGAATCCTCTCCGACTGACTTCCAAATCGCCTTACTTCATTTGACCAATCTCCGTACTCTCCCCCTCACTTACCATAATCCCTCACTCATAAATCACCGCAACTATGGAATCAATATTTGACATCCTCTACAATCTCCTCGACGGCATTTTCGGCAACTCAAAAGATGACGACGAAGACGACTTCATCTAACCCCAACATTTCAGAATGATACCGCAACCTCTCTCTATAATATAATCGTAGCATTTCTTTTATAATACCAATCGCACCCCCCTTTATAATACAGAGGCAATATTCCGAATAGACGCCAAGCGTTGCATAAATGATATATCGGATTTCGCCACCTGCATATTGTAAGCATTCTGCAAATTGATCAACAGATCAGCAGGTATGTCTAAAGCTGCCTCAATAAGGAGAGCCATTTCTGTGTTAACTCCCCTCTTACCCTTGATAATCTCATTCAGTAAAGAGGGGCTTACACCTATGTTTTCTGCCAATTTAGCCTGTGTCAAATGATTTGCCTCCAGCTCATCCTTGATAAGTTCTCCGGGGTGGGTCGGCTCAAAAGGCATAAGGTTATTAGCAATCATATCAAACTTCTTCAAATTCAACTATCATAGTTTTAAATATACCACAAAGTTATTAAAGATTTTCATAATTCACAAATTTGTGAATATTTTCTTCAAGCCTTTTTCCAAAAATCATCCGGCTATCGCCAAATCTCATCTATTCTTTTTTTCAACTTTCAACAAACGTGTATTCAAAAAGCAATAAACCCTACAATCCTCCTGACTAAATAAGTTAGTTCACTAATCGTTTTAAATACCCTTCAGATACCTTTACAGTATAATAATCGGCTTCGATTGCCTCTCATATTAGAAACATTTTGTATATTTGCAGTATGAATATAAAATTTCCTAAAAACAAAGATTCAATTATGCAAATCCAAAGTAATGAAAACTTAATGGAGCCAACGGTGGGTATGAAGCCATTGAAAAAGCCGGATAAAAAGGTCATAGACTACGTTATGACTGCAATCATAGAATTTGCTAAAAGATATAAGCTCACAATACGAGAAGCGAGCAATTATCTCAATCGGTTTAAAGGAATTGACTTCCTTATCGAATTTTATGATGTCGAACATACCCTGTCTTTTAACGACTGTGTGGACGACCTCACAGTTATCTGTCAAAATAATGGA
This sequence comes from uncultured Porphyromonadaceae bacterium, assembly GCA_947177145.1. GTDB lineage: Bacteria > Bacteroidota > Bacteroidia > Bacteroidales > Muribaculaceae > Lepagella. Next base: position 2,143 of record CAMWTL010000225.1, on the reverse strand, counting down.
GGAGCAGTAAGATGATACTTTATCACGGTTCGAATGTAGCCATAGACAAAATCGATCTTGGAAAATGTCGTCCATATAAAGATTTTGGAAAAGGTTTTTATCTGACAGACATACGTAGCCAAGCTGAAAGAATGGCAAGTCGTACTGTCAGAATGTTTAAAGGCACACCCATATTAACTCTATTTCAATTTGATTTAGACTCTGCTATCAAGCGAGGATTAAAGGTTAAGATTTTCAATTCCCCTGACGAAGAGTGGGCACGTTTCGTTATGGCAAATCGTGATATTAATCATTCTCAGCCTGTTCACGATTTTGATATTGTAATCGGCCCTGTCGCCGATGATACTATAGTAAGACTATTGCGTATGTATACTGAGAATTTTTTAACAACGTCACAGTTGGTTAAAGCACTTACGTTTTCTAAAGTTACTTCTCAATATTTTTTTCATACGGAGGCTGCCATTAAAATGCTAAAAAAATTATGAATGAAATTAATCGAAATTACCTGTTTGAGGGCATTTCTGCAGATGTCGTGCGCTATCTTGTCGAACGTGATGGAATGGAGTTGCCGGATGCGATTGCTACATTTCACAATTCTGAGACCTTTGCCAAACTTGAGGATTTTGAAACAGGACTTTATATAGAAAGCCCTGCTTACGTCTATGATTTACTAAAGTCTGAACTGAAATATGCCCACTTGGTGCCATAATTATCGAGATAAGGACACTCTACAACAGTATCTTTAGGATTAATCTGACTTTGCAAAAGCTTTAAGTCGGAATCTAATCGTTCTTTTTGACTTTGCTGCTAAAAAATAAATCATTAACTTTGCAGTTAATCACATAGGGAGGAATGGCTTATTCCATTCTCTCTATGTGGATATTCATATATTTGCTTATTCCATCTTTTTATTTCGGATTAACCTGACATTTTATGCTAAAAAGATTAAGACAGACTGTGGCAGTCATCAGTATTATACTGGTCACATTACTCTTCCTTGACTTCACCGGCACAGCTGCCGCCTGGTTCGGTTGGATGGCTAAAGTCCAATTCCTCCCGGCAGTGCTTGCCCTCAACGTAGGGGTCATCATAGGCCTCATAGTCCTTACTTTGGTGTTCGGAAGAATCTACTGCTCGGTGATATGTCCGCTCGGTATCATGCAAGACGGTTTTGCGTGGTTCGGGAAGAAGGCGAAGAAACACCGCTACTCCTATTCCCCGGCAAAGAACATCCTGCGCTATGTGCTTCTTGCCCTTATGATTGTGGCTATCATTTTCGGAATCGGATTCTTCGTGGCGCTTCTCGCTCCTTACAGTGCCTACGGGCGAATCGCTCAGAGCCTCCTATCTCCCATAGCCATATGGACAAACAACACCTTTGCAAATTGGGCTGAGAAAATGAACAGCTATGCCTTCTACAATGTAGATCTCTGGATGCGCGGCACTGTCACCCTCGTCGTGGCAATAGTTACGCTCGTGGTGCTTGGTTTCCTCGCTTGGCGAAATGGGCGCACTTACTGTAACACTATCTGCCCCGTGGGCACGATTTTGGGTTTCCTTTCAAGATTCTCTTGGCTCAAGCCGGTGATCGACACTTCCAAATGTAACAGCTGCGGATTGTGCGCACGTAACTGCAAGGCGGCTTGCATCGACAGCAAGAACCACACCATAGACTATTCTCGTTGCGTCACCTGTTTCGACTGTATCGGGAAATGCCATAAGGGTGCCATTTCATATTCACGTACCATCCCCTCCCTCAAAGGTGGTGTGCAACCGATAACTGCCGATCATCAGGTGGCTTCCGATACCGACCGTCGTAAGTTCCTCACCGTAGCCGGTGCCGTGGCTGTGACCGCTGCCGTGCAGGCAGAGGAGAAGTTTGTTGACGGCGGACTTGCCACTATCATCGATAAGAAGGCACCGAAACGCGCCACCAAGATTGTGCCTCCCGGTGCGTTGAGCATTAATAATCTCGCGCAGCATTGCACAGCTTGTCAGCTCTGTGTGGCATCTTGTCCCAACGGCGTACTTCGTCCCTCCTCCGATCTTACGTCGCTTATGCAACCTGAATCGTCATACGAGCGTGGTTACTGCCGACCGGAATGTACCCGTTGCTCCAATGTATGCCCTACAGGTGCGATAC
>CAMWTL010000224.1 GCA_947177145.1 uncultured Porphyromonadaceae bacterium | reverse complement strand
ACGGGCGACGAATTTAACGTCTACCGTGCTTTGCGTTCCGTGAATCCCTCACCGTATCTCTTCTTCTTCGATTTCGGAAGTTTCAAGGTGTTCGGTTCTTCTCCGGAGACTCACCTTCGCGTCACAGGAGATCACGTGGCATATATTGACCCGATTGCCGGCACTTTCCGACGCACGGGCGATGACCGTAAGGACCACGAGCTCGCCGAGCAACTTTTGGCAGACCCCAAAGAGAATGCGGAGCATATCATGCTTGTTGACCTTGCCCGCAACGACCTGAGCCGGAGCGGTGGAAGAGTAGAGGTGGAATATCTGAAACAGATACAGTTCTATTCACACGTGATTCATATGGTGAGCCGTGTAAAGGCACTCCTTCCCGAAGATGCAGATGTCTACAAACTGTTTGCTGCCACTTTCCCTGCCGGAACGTTGAGCGGTGCGCCTAAGGTGAGGGCTATGCAACTTATAAATGAGATAGAACCGGTAAGCCGTATGACCTACGGCGGGTGTATCGGTACATTCGGCTTTGACGGCTCACTTAACCAAGCCATAACTATCCGCAGCTTCCTGAGTAAAGATAACCGTCTGTATTCACAGGCAGGAGCAGGAATCGTGGCACGCTCGAACCCTCACAGCGAACTCCTTGAGACAAACAATAAGCTCGGTGCTCTCGTGAAAGCCGTGAGCAGAGCGGAATTATTAACCAGATGATAATAACCTTAATCTTATAGCTTATGAAACTTCTTATTATTGATAATTACGATTCATTCACATATAATATCGTCCACGCTGTGCGTGAACTCGGTGTAGAACCTACAGTGGTGCGTAACGATAAGATAACTCTTCCTGAGATAGGTGAGTATGATAAGATAATAATATCGCCCGGACCCGGTATTCCATCAGAAGCAGGCATACTTCCTGAGATGCTTAAGGAATATGCAGGAAAGAAGCCTATATTCGGAATCTGCTTAGGTCATCAGGCTATCGGGGAACGTTTCGGTGCCACACTTGAAAACTTGGAGGATGTCTACCACGGTGTGCAGACGGAAGCCACAGTGACGGCTCCGGATTATCTTCTTGAGGGTATGGGTGAGCGTTTCCCAATCGGGCGTTACCATTCCTGGATAGTAAGTGAAAAGGATTTCCCTGCATGTCTGGAAATAACCTCACGTGATGCCGACGGACGCATCATGTCGCTTCGCCATAAGGAGTATGATATTCACGGGGTACAGTTTCATCCGGAATCACTCCTTACCCCCAATGGCATACGTATAATCTCCAATTTTCTCAATCATTGACTTTTAAATCATAATGAATAAGATATTATCCAACCTTTTTGAGCATAAGAGTCTGAGCCGGGAGGAGGCTCGTGACATCATGCTCAATATAGCCGACGGCAAATATAACGACAATCAGCTTTCAGCCTTTATGACTGTGTTTCTGATGCGTAGCATAACACCCGACGAACTGACAGGGTTCCGCGATGCGATACTTCAGCGTCGTGTGCCTGTGGATTTCGGCGATGTGGAGGCTATTGATATTGTCGGCACCGGTGGCGACGGAAAGAATACGTTTAACATCTCCACCGCTTCCTGCTTTGTTGTAGCCGGAAGCGGACGCAAAGTAGTGAAACATGGCAACTATGGAGCCAGCTCAATATCCGGAGCCTCCAATGTGCTTGAACAACATGGTGTGAAGTTTACTGCCGACAACGATCGCTTGCGTCGCTCACTTGAGGAAAGTGGCGTGAGCTTCTTACACGCTCCCTTCTTCAGTCCTGCGTTGAAGAGTGTCGGCCCGGTACGTCGGTCGTTGAAGATGCGTACTTTCTTCAATATGCTCGGGCCGCTTGTTAACCCCACGCTTCCGAAAAACCAGCTTTTGGGTGTGTATAACCTGAAACTGATGCGTCTTTACCGCTATATTGCACAGAATGAGGGTATCAACTGCACGATAGTGCATTCGCTTGACGGATATGACGAGATTTCGCTTACCTCTCCGTTTAAGGTAGTCAACACTCAGTCAGAACAGGTGCTGGAAGCCTCTGACCTTGGCCTTGTCGGTGGTCGTCAGGAAGATCTTTACGGCGGTGACACAGTGGAAGAAGCTGCCGCTATTTTTGACGATGTTCTTGCCAACCGTGCTTCGGATGCGAAAAAGAACTGCGTGATAGCCAACGCTGCTTTTGCCATACATACACTTGACCCTGAGCTGCCGATACTGGATGCGGTGAAGGAGGCTAAAGAGTCTCTCGAAAGCGGAGCCGCCCTCGACAGATTCAAGAAATTCGTGGAACTTAACAGATGAGTCTTATAGAGATTTAAGTTTTATACGCTCTAATATTCTTGGCTTAGATATGAGGCTAAAAAAGGTGATAATTTAAGAGTATTGTTATGGCAGATAATATTTTACAGAGAATAGCGGCCACGAAACGTCGTGAGGTGGAGGCTATGAAGGACGTGATTCCGGAGGCAATGATGCGTAGGTTAGCTGAAGATTGTAAGCGAGAAACCTTAGATATGAGTGGCAGGATAAGACTTAGTCCGGTCGGGATTATAGCCGAGCATAAACGTCGCTCTCCTTCAAAAGGTGAAATTTCACCGATGAGCGATGTCGCTTCGGTGGCTCGTGCATATGCTTCCAACAGGGCAGCTGCGATGTCTGTGCTGACTGATACGCCTTACTTTGGAGGGTCACTCGAAGATTTGGCTGTAGCTCGGAAAGCAGCACCTACTCTCCCGTTGCTACGTAAGGAATTTATAGTTGATGACTATCAGATATATCAGGCACGTGCATATGGTGCCGATGCGGTGTTGCTCATAGCCTCGATGATTAGTGGTGAGGAAATACGGAGGTTGAACGACTTGGCACACAGCTTGGGTATGCAGACGCTTGTGGAGCTACATACGCTTGAAGAGATGAAGTCATTGCCCTCTGATGCAGATATGGTAGGGGTCAATAACCGTGATCTGACCTCGTTCAACACAGATCTGCGTAACGCCTTCCACATGGCTTCCTCATTGCCGGAGAATATGCTTAAGGTTGCTGAGAGCGGTATCAAGACTCCACAAGACCTGTGTAGGCTTAGGGAGGCAGGTTTCAACGGTTTCTTGATAGGGGAGGCGTTTATGTCTACCCCCGACCCCGGGGAGACGTTGCGTGAGTTTATTGCCGGCGGCAATTCGTAGTTTCAAAGGAGGGGATAGGGGTTGCATTTAACGATATTATGTTAATTTAGGTAAGTATCAAAAATTAATGATATAATTGATTGAAGGCATATAATGATGAGATTCGAAGCTGTCTTGATGGCGCAATAGTTTGCCATTGTAACTGAAAGACGGTTTGGAAGATCGTATTTTAAGACGATAAGAAATATATTAATTAATTTGCGATGCATACTTACCATATTGATTTACAGGTAAAAATAAAATTATAGGTAAAAGATAAATTATAGGTAAATGAAGATAAAGGTTTGCGGTATGAAAGATGCCGAAAATATAAAGGAAGTAACTGCTCTTGGTCCCGATTACATGGGATTCATATTCTACGAGCGTTCACCACGTTACTGTGGTGGGATGGCACCGGCAGTTGTGAAGGGCTTGCCTGACAATGTGAAGCCCGTGATGGTGAGTGTGGATATGACTGAAGATGAGATTATGAGAATAGCCGAGCGTTATGGTTTCGGCATTGTGCAACTTCATGGACACGAGCTGCCGGAGCTTTGTTTCAGTCTGCGCAGCCGTGGATTAAAAGTGGTGAAGGCAGCCGGTATGCGCTCTGCTTCTAACTTGGATATTCTGCGCGAATATGGTGGCGCGGTGGATGCATTTCTGCTCGACACTCTTTGTGCCGCCAAAGGTGGCTCAGGAAGAAAGTTTGATTGGAGTATACTCGATGCCTATGACCTTCCGGAAGATTTCTATCTGAGCGGTGGGATAGGACCACAGGATGTAGAATCTGTAAAACAGCTTCATCATCCACGATTTGTGGGCATTGATCTCAATAGCCGGTTTGAGACCTCACCAGGTATCAAGGATGTGGATATGCTCCGAAAATTTATAAACGAAATAAAAACAGCATAGAATATGAATCGACTTAGCAGATTATTGGAAAAGAAAAGCGAGAATTTGCTTTCAGTGTATTTCACAGCCGGATTCCCGAAACTTGATTCCACGGGTGAGGTGATTGATGCACTGTGTAGGGGAGGGGTGGATATGATCGAGGT
>CAMWTL010000223.1 GCA_947177145.1 uncultured Porphyromonadaceae bacterium | reverse complement strand
GATGAAGACCGCCTCTCCTTCCTCGTCCGCATCCCCTGCCACGAAGGAGAAGAAGGTGTTTCCTCAGCCTTTATGTCTCCTGAATCCAACGACAAAGAAACCAATAACCGCGACAAAGAAAACCTACCTGATGGTGTAAATGCACCGAGTGACCATGTAAATATTGCATATGACCCTCAAAATGATCCTGTAAATGGGATAAATGACACAATAAATCCAATTGATGACACAATAAATCCGATTAATGATACAATAAATGGCAATAATGATACAATAGATGATACAATAAACGGTAATAATGATACAATAAACGACAAAAGTGATACAATAAAATATCTAAACCAAACACAGCTTAATGTATACAGAGCTATCAAAACTAATCCTTCTATCACAAGAACAGAAATGATGCGTCTCATTAATCTTTCCACTGCCACTATCGGGCGTGCAATTACAGATTTAAAGAGTTTTGAACTGATTAAACGCGAAGGGGGTAAAAAGTCGGGTAAATGGATTATCCTGAAATAAAAAACATATCGAAGGCAATGGAAACTAAACTTCGACTGTCTTTATTTTCTCCGTATAATCATCTGCTTCTTTTCCTTGAGGCGGCTGCTTGAGCAGCTTGCTGGCGCATACGGGCGTTTATCTTATTGCCAATTTGAGGATTGCTCTGCACATATTTGAGGAAATCTATGCGTTCTGAAGTCGAGGGACGATCATAACGGTTTTCTTCATAGAGTGAATCATAATTGGAGCCTAATATTCTCAACCCATTTATGAACTCCTCACCCGAACCCATATTTTCAAGAAAACGGTAAGCTATCAGGTCAGCCTCATATATCTGCTCGTGGGAATATTTCTGCGAAAATTCTATTGCAGACGAGGTAATCTCTTTCTTATTATCTTTATTGGCGTCCAAATCATCACCTGCACAGGAGTCATTTCCATTATCACAATGCCTATGATGGTCGTAGGCATCAGGAGTCAAGCAAACTGCTGTCAGAACTGCCGTACCTACCAGAGCACCTATCAAATCATCTTTCCGACGTTGCTTGGCTTCTGCATAGAATCCTCTCTTGGAATGCATAAGTACATTATGGGCAAACTCATTTGCCACATAACCCATAAGAATTTCACGGGTCACACCTTTCTTCGTAACCAAACCGGATGTGAGACATATGGCAAAGCCATCTTCTGTCATTGCACTGAAATAATTGGGATTGTCAGAATTAATTATATGTAGTGAACAATTGACCCCGCTATTTCTTATTCCCATATCAATCAAGAGAGAATCGCAAAAGCCCTGCATATTCGCCACAATAGATTCATCATATAAGGGATACATTCGGGGCAACTCCATTGTCTTGGCATTAGCTTCTTTCTCTGCTCCCCGATTTTTCTTCATATTTTTATTAAACTTACGAAGAAGTTCATTATTCTTGAGGGTAGCATTCCAAAAAGTAACCGGTGCATTGGCATCTACAATCTTAGCCTCATCTGCCACGTCATACTTCTCAATCAATTTCCGATAGGTCTTATCCGTATCAGTAGCATAAGCCAGCGCTGACATTATCACCATTCCCAACAACATCATTAACCTATACGTGGAGCTATAGTCGAATCTAACTGTGAATCTATCCCCGAATATATGCGTGATTGATCTATATGCAGTCTTCATAATTATAAATTTTAAGTTACCTAATCGCCAATTTGCACACTCTATACTCATATGCACTCCTACAGTCCTTTGTACACTCAACCCTGATCCTTTTTAGTTCCCTTTTTCAGACACACTCAAAAAAACAGTAACTAAGGCTTTGGTCTATTCAGCTTCAGACTTATTATGAGTTTCTATATTAAAAAAGGATTCGTCCCATATAATATTGTGTAATCTTAAACACAATATCCAATATTTACCATCTTATCCGAATTCTTAACCCTATCCATAACCACCCATTCTTAACAAACTGTCGTTATCGGGCGAGGGAGATATTGACGGAGATACCGTAGTTGGAGTTGGAGGTTGGATAGGCACTGTTGGATACCAACGGAGTGTTTACCTGATGGTCGAAGAAAGCTGATAGAGTGACTTTCTTACTCATCTGATAAGTAGCCATAAAGTTGATGGAGAAGGTCTGAGTGCCTTGGGTAGCCTGTGTATAGGCTGTCTCGATGCGGCGTATAAGCGACTGGTTGTTACTGAACGCGAAATCAACGTTCATAGAGAGGTCATTGCTCACTCCACCCTGCGTACTGCCGAATTTCACTACCTTATTGAAATTCGCAATCTTCATACCGGCACCGACCGAAATCTGCTTGCTGCCAGTCTCCACAATCTGACCTGCCGATGAATTAAGGTTAAGTGTACGTGCATCACGATACTCGGCATTTACCGATAAGTCGTTCTTGAAGGTCATATTCACTCCGATAAGAGGTGCGAATTTCTCAGTAATGGCTACTGAAGAGATGTTGTAGGGGGATGAAGGTATGGGCTGCTGTGACAACTCATCCTGAGTAAAGCCCATATTGCCATCTACCCTTACCCAGTTAAGATAACTTGAATAGCTACCCACAGAATATGTACACTGATATGCGTGTGAAAGGGTAAACGATTTGAAGATGTTCTTCATATTGCCCATCTGCAACAATCCGTCGTAGGTGACACGCCAGTTCGGACGCATCGAGCCTAAGCCTTGGAAATGCTCAAGGTCAATCTTATGCGCATCATAACCGCTATAGGCAGCGATGAAAGCCGGTATAAGCACGTCCGGACTTGTACGGCTTACAGTGCCCACAGCAGGATTGTAAGGAGTGCCCGCAAGAGCATTCCCCTCCAAGAAACCGCCATCAGGATAAGACACACCTGTGTAGAGCCTATCGTAACGCTCGGCTATCACAGGGATATTCTCAAGGAAGCGGGTAAATGCAGCCGACTCATAGCCGTTTGATGCCTTGGAATTTTTCAAGGCAGTTGCCAATGCCACGTGCGTCCTTGTATATGAACCGCTCAACGACGTAGGCATTCCGGCAAACATAAACTGCACCTGATTTGTGCGGTTGTCGGTAAGGTTGCTCGTAAGCACAACTTTTAGTCCGCGTATAGGTTCCAAAGTAAGTTCAAAGTTAAATTCCTTACCTTGATTCCATATGGCTGGCGATGTCATCTCATCGGAAGTAAGAAGCCAACCCCTTTCAAGAGCCTTGTTCACATACGACTCATCATAGAAACCAAACGCAAAATCCAAACCCGGAGTGAGCGGACCGTGTTTAGCACTCTGTCCGAATATGTCGCCTACATTGGGAGAAAACTGCGGCAAATTAAGCGAATGGGAGCTGCGCCAACGGAACGAGAGACTACGTGGCATCATCAAGAAACGCAGGGCATATTCCGCACCCTCCTTCCATACCGTCTTCTTCGGCTCGGTCTTATCCTCGCGCACCACGAGTTTAATACTACCCTTTCCTCGGTTTAGAATCTCAATCGAATTTTCATCTATTACCTTTGTCTCAAGCTTAAACGGCTGACCCGACTTGGTTGCATTGATCTTTACCTTCTTGGTCTTCAGATTATGCTTAACCACGGTTGTGGTGTCCTCAGACAAAGCTATCGACCGCTCGAATTTCTTAGCCTGATTTCTCTTATTATTTCCTTTACTGTTGGTTGTCTTGCTATTCGAACCGCGTCCGGAGGTCTTGCCAAAGCGTTTGTTTATCTCCTGAAGATATTTCGACTTATTGTAAAGATTCTCAAAGTTGAGTCGTGCATCCGCATTCCATATAGTTTGGTTCTGGATAGAGTTACCCATATACAAATCGTCCACGGTAGCACCCTTATCCCATCTGTAGGTAGAGGTATATGTCACATTACCTGTAAGATAGTCGAGAGCCGGAATCTTATTGAACGGTGCCTTATAAGTACCGGTAAAGGTCTGGTTATAATTCCAAGGTGTACCGAGTCCTTTGATTGATGACCATACAGTATCACGCCAGTCGCGATACTTATCCGGGAACAGTTTCTTATTGACCGCACCGATTGTCTCCTCAATTCTGGCAGTGGTGTTGCTGGAGAAAGAGAAATTGAGTGATTGAATGATGTTCCAAGTGAGGTTAAGCTGACGATCCCAAAGGAAGTTCTTGCTCACCTGCACCGGAAGCTGGAAATCCACATCTACTTGGCTGCGTGTCTGCTCCTCATAGTAGTAGCGTGACATATTGGTGTAGAATGTGAGCGTATTAAACATCCAGTTGATACCCCA
>CAMWTL010000222.1 GCA_947177145.1 uncultured Porphyromonadaceae bacterium | reverse complement strand
AATATTCAGTTTATCGTAGATTCCAAGGATAATGTATACGTTATTGAGGTTAATCCACGTTCTTCTCGTACAGTGCCTTTCCTTTCGAAGGCTACAGGTGTTCCCCTCGCTCACATCGCCACTCTGGTGATGCTCGGTCATTCTCTCCCGGAGCAGGGAATACATCAGCTCTACCCGGAGGAGAAGAAACGCTGGTTTGTGAAGACACCGGCATTCTCCTTCTCCAAGCTACGCGGTATGGACTCCTACCTCTCTCCGGAGATGAAATCCACCGGCGAGGCAATCGGCTATGACAAGTCGCTCAAACGCGCCCTCTACAAGAGTCTTCAGGCTTCCGGAATGACTGTCGCCAACTACGGCACAATCTTCGTGACAATAGCCGACTCCGACAAGAACCGTGCCCTTCCACTCATCCGGCGTTTCTATCAGCTCGGATTCAATGTGGAGGCAACAAGCGGCACAGCCGAGTTCCTTCGCAAAAACGGTATTCGCACACGTCTGCTCCATAAGCTCAGCGAGGGAAGCGACGACATCGTTAATTCGCTCCGTCAGGGTCACGTGAACTACGTGATCAACACTATGGAGCTTTCAGCCGACCACTCGCAGCGCGATGGCTACTTCATCCGCCGCACCGCCGTAGACAACAACATAACCGTCTTCACCTCCCTCGAAACAGTGGAAGTGCTTCTCGACGTGCTCGACGACATCACAATGAAAGTCTCCACCATCAACGAAGACTAAACTTTCAAACAACTAACGATGAGTGACTACGAAATAATTTCCAACCGACAACTCACCCACAAGACCTGGGTGATGATACTCTCCGGAGATACCTCGGCAATAAAGGCTCCCGGACAGTTTGTCAATATAGCCATCCCCGGCAAATATCTACGTCGCCCCATCTCCATCTGCGACTACTCGCACGTACGCGGTGAAATAACCCTTCTCTATGACGTGGTGGGCGACGGCACACACATCCTCAGCCGTATGCGTCCCGGACGTCACCTCAACCTTCTCAATGGCTTAGGTAACGGTTTCTCCACAACCTCCATCGGGTCCAGCCCGCTCCTTCTCGGCGGAGGCATCGGGTGTGCCCCCCTTATGGCACTTGCCCGCACACTCCGTCTGCAAGGCAAGAACCCTATAGCCATACTCGGTTTCAACACTGCCGCCGACAGTTTCGGAATGGAGAATTGGTTTGACCAGATAGGCGTTGAGGCATATGTGGCTACTGTCGACGGCTCTCTCGGCACAAAAGGCTTCGTAACCGACGTGATACGTGAGAAAAAAATCAACGGCGACCACTTCTATGCCTGCGGACCGATGCCTATGCTTCGCGCCCTCTGCACATCGCTTGATATGCCGGGCGAACTCAGTATCGAAAGCCGTATGGGCTGCGGATTCGGTGCCTGCATGTGTTGCAGCGTCGAGACCGCCGACGGTGCGAAAAGAATCTGTAAAGACGGACCCGTATTCAGAAAGGAGGAACTAATATGGAAATGAACCATAAGCCGGCAAGCAATTTGAACCTGAGCGTATCATTGAGCGGAGTGCAACTCCAAAACCCCGTTATCCCCGCTTCCGGCTGCTTCGGATTCGGCTACGGCATGGCTGAGTTTTACGACATCAACTGCCTCGGCTCCATCTCTTTCAAAGGTACCACCCGCGACGCTCGTTTCGGCAACCCGCTCCCGCGTGTGGCTGAATGTGCCGCCGGCATGATTAACTCTGTAGGCTTACAGAATCCCGGCATCGACGCGGTTATTGCCGAGGAATTACCCAAGATGCGCGAGGTGTTCCATCAGCCGATCATAGCCAACATCAGCGGTTTCTCGATAGATGAATACGTTGAGTGTTGCGAAAAGATTGACAAGGAGGAACAAGTGGCTATCATCGAACTCAACGTGAGCTGTCCAAACGTACACGGAGGCGGCATGAGCTTCGGCACAAGCTGCGAGTCAGTAGGCGAAGTTGTGAAAGAAGTTAAGAAAGTGATTACCAAACCTCTCTACGTCAAGCTTACACCTAATGTGACCGATATAGTGGCTATCGGCAACTCGGCAGTTGAAGCCGGTGCCGACGGTCTCTGCCTCATCAACACAATGCTCGGAATGCGTATCGACATAAAGACCCGTCGCCCCGTCATCGCCAACCGTATGGGAGGTTTCTCCGGTCCGGCAGTATTCCCGATAGCCGTGCGTATGGTCAATCAGGTAGCCCACTCCTGTGGTGTGCCCGTAATCGGATGTGGCGGTGTCACCACAGCAGCAGATGTGATCGAAATGATGATGGCAGGAGCCACAGGCGTAGAAGTCGGTGCTGCCAACCTCGTCAACCCCTACGCTTGCAAGGAGATAATCGAAGCCCTACCTCACGAAATGTCGCGTCTCGGCATCGCCTCCCTCACCGACATCATCGGCATAGTATAACCCCCTAACCCCTAACCCAACATGAACAAAGACGTTATCATCGCCTGCGACTTCGCCTCAGCCGAAGACTGCCTCGCTTTCCTCGACAAATTCAAAGACGTGGAGCACAAGCCCTTCCTCAAAATCGGAATGGAGCTTTACTACGCCGCAGGTCCCGAAATAGTAAAGGAACTCAAAAAACGTGGATTCAAAATCTTCCTCGACCTTAAACTCCACGATATACCCAACACCGTGAAGAAAGCAATGAAAGTGCTCTCCAATCTCGATGTTGATATGGTAAATGTACACGCTGCCGGCACAATCGAAATGATGCGTGCTGCCCTCGAAGGACTGACCCGCGAAGACGGCACACGTCCCCTCCTCATTGCCGTGACTCAGCTCACTTCAACCTCTGAGAAGGCTATGCGTGAGCAACTTCTTATCGACGCATCTATCAACGACACCATAGCCAAATATGCCCAAAACGCAAAAGAGGCAGGTCTCGACGGTGTGGTATGCTCACCCCTTGAGGCTGCGCTCGTAAAAGAGGCTTGCGGACCCGACTTCAAAGCCATCACTCCCGGCATTCGTTTCGCCGACTCAAAAGCTGACGACCAGGTACGCATCACCGACCCTGCCCGTGCTCGTGAGATCGGCTCAGACTTCATCGTGGTAGGTCGTCCCATCACAGCCGCAGCAGATCCCGTAGCCGCCTACAACCGTTGCGTCAGCGAATTCCTCGGCAAATAAACCTTAAACTCTAAACCCTAAACCACAATGGACACTGCAAAAAAAGTAGCAACCGAACTCCTCGCCATAAAGGCCGTCTTCCTCAGCCCCGCCAAACCCTTCACCTGGGCAAGCGGCATAAAAAGCCCCATCTACTGCGACAACCGCCTCATCCTCACTGCTCCCAAAGCCCGCAAAGTGGTTGAGGAGGCAATCGCCGAAACCGTAAAAGAGAAATTCCCGGAGGCTGAAGTGCTTATGGGCACCAGCACCGCCGGAATCGCCCATGCTGCCATCGCTGCCTGGATTCTTGACAAGCCTATGGGTTACGTGCGTGGAGGTAACAAAGACCACGGACGCGGCAACCGCATCGAAGGCAGGCTCGAACCCGGTCAGAAAGTGGTTGTAATCGAAGATCTCATCTCCACCGCCGGAAGCTGCATCGAAGTGGTTGAAGCTCTCCGTGAAGCCGGTGCCGACGTGCTCGGTGTGGTTAGCATCTTCACCTACGGTATGAAAAAAGGTCTTGACCGTCTCGCAGCCGCTAACGTCACCAACTATTCACTCTCCAACTTCGACACTCTTTGTGAAGTGGCAGTTGAGGAAAAATACATAACCCCCGAAGAGGAAGCCAAACTGAAGAAATTCATGGCTAATCCCTCCGACGAATCCTGGATGGCATGAAACATCTTATCGACCCCACCGACCTCTCCAAGCAGGAACTTGAGGAGATCATCGACCTCGCACTCGACATAATCGACCACCGCGAGAAATATTCAGAAGTGTGCAAGGGCAAAAAACTTGCTACACTCTTCTACGAACCCTCAACCCGTACACGCCTCAGCTTCACAGCTGCCATGATGGAACTTGGCGGCAACGTGCTCGGCTTTTCCGATGCCAAAAGCTCATCTGTGAGCAAGGGTGAAACCTGTGCCGACACTACCAAGGTAATCAATTGTTTTGCTGACATCATCGCCATGCGTCACTTCGAGGAGGGGGCTGCAACTGTATCGGCAATGAATTCCCGTATCCCCGTCATCAATGCCGGTGACGGTAGCCACAGCCACCCCACACAGACCCTCACCGACCTCCTCACCATCAAGCGTGAGATAGGACGCTTCGA
>CAMWTL010000221.1 GCA_947177145.1 uncultured Porphyromonadaceae bacterium | reverse complement strand
TCTGCTTAAAGAACTCGGACTTATCGGCACAAGCCAGCAAGGATATGATTACGACCGCTTTCGAGGGCGTATAATTTTCCCTATTATGAGTTCTTCCCATAAGGTTGTGGGATTCGGTGGACGCACTCTGAAGCAAGAGGCGGCAAAGTATGTCAATTCTCCCGAGTCGGAAATCTACAAAAAGAGCTACGAACTATATGGTATGAGCCAGGCACGGCAGACCATAGTATCCCAAGACCGCTGCTTCCTTGTTGAAGGGTACCTCGATGTGATAGGGATGTGGCAAGCCGGACTGAAGAATGTCGTCGCCTCTTCCGGCACTGCCCTCACCGACGAGCAGATTGCTCTGATACATCGCTTCACCAAAAACGTGACTCTAATATATGATGGTGATGAGCCGGGCATAAAGGCCGCTTTCAGAGGCATGAATATGCTCCTCAGCCACAATTTGGATGTCAGCGTATTACTCTTGCCGGACGGAGAGGATCCGGACTCCTTTGCCCGTAAACATTCGCCGGAAGAATTACGTCAGTATGTAGATCAGCACTCTACAGATGTTATACACTTCAAAGCCCGTGTACTTATTGACAGAGCACAGAATGACCCTCAGAAACGTGTGGCAGCAATTAGAAGTATGGTCGATACTCTCGCTCATATCCCTGACAAGGTGAAGCGCGAGGTCTACATCCAAGAGTGTAGCCGCATAATGCGTGTAAGTGAAGACGCTATCAGCAGCGCCACGGCAGAGGCATATGCCGTCATAAAGGAGAAGAGCAAGAAAGAGCGCGAGATGCGAAAACTTAACAGAGATCTGGATAATGGCAGGATTACACCCCAGCCTCTCAGGAATCCCTCACCCACGGAACAGACTGTTACTGTAAATCCATCTCTTGTTCAGACACCATCTAAATCAATTTATAATTCGAAAATTTCTGTTGAGACAAATCCTTTACGTCCGTTGGAATGGAAGGTTATACAATACTGTCTCAAATATGGCTATGTTAATTTCTGTGAGTCCCTTGAACAAGATAACGATGGTCAAGGCGATGAATACAAGCATTATCTCACGGTCGTGGAATTTGTGAAGGAGGAGCTTAGTAATGACGACTTGGCGTTTTCTGTGCCGGAATTTGCCCATATCTTTCAACTGCTATTAGACTTACTTCCCACTTTCCGCAATGATCTCGGGGACTTCCAACAGAAATTAGCCGGTGATTTTGAACAGAAGCGTAATGAAGGCTATGAGGTAATTGCCTCTAAGAACCTCACTATAGCCGAGATTCAGAAAGAGGAGACAAAACTCGATGAGAAAATACGCGATGAAATGCAAGAAGAAATCACACGCTTCTCTCGTAGTTATCCCTCTCGACTGCTCGCCAGCCACGAAAATGATGTTGTCAGGACACTTACCAATGAAGCCATCCTCGAACGGCATCAGCTTAGCCAGATATATTCCCGGGAGCACCCTGTAGAAAGTGAAGAAGATAAGTTGTTTAACCTCTTGCCTATGGCAATCACTGTTTGGAAAAACGGCATTCTTGATATACAGCTAAAAAAACTGCTTAGTCAGTTCCAAGAAATTGCAGGCAAGGGACAGCTTGAAGAGGAGCGCAGAATTCAGGCTCATTTGGCAGAGATAATAAAGCTTAGAAGCGAATTTGCCAAAAATATAGGCGACCGCATCATCTGCCCTACCTCGGCACAAAGAAAATAATCAACCGGAAACTACTGATGTTCTTACACATCAATGCCGAAATAAAAGTATAAATATGAACATTCTTGAAATTGACAGTCTCGTAAAAAACTACGCTACCACAAAGGCGCTTGACAATGTGACCTTTTCGGTAGGTCAAGGAGAGATTTGCGGTCTACTCGGACCTAACGGTGCCGGCAAGACCACACTCCTGCGTATTATTAACAGTCTGCTTGTAAGCGACAGCGGCACAGTCACCATAAACGGTATACCCGCATCACTGGAAGCAGGGCGCCAAATCGGTTATATGCCTGAAGAGAGAGGACTATATGAGAAGCTTAAAGTGGAAGATCAGATTCTCTACTTCGGACAGCTCAAAGGAGGCAACCTGCCAAGACTTCGGGTTGTGATGAACGAATATATGGAGATATTCAACCTTCAGGGTCAAGGGAAGCGTAAAGTTAAGGAGCTATCAAAAGGCAATCAGCAGAAAGTGCAAATTATTTCCACCCTCGTTCATGAGCCACAGTTAGTTATTCTTGACGAGCCATTCAGCGGTTTTGACCCTATAAACGGCGCTCTTTTGCAAGACCTCATCGCCCGACTGCGTGAGAAGGGAGCCACCATTATGCTCTCATCTCATAATATGCCCGCTATTGAGGATATGTGCAACACCATTGCACTCATAAATCATGGTCAACTACTTGTGAAAGGTGAGATTGGGGCTATCAAAGAGCAACACAAGACCTCTGAATATCTGCTCACCACACGTAATCCCATATCAATTCCACTTTTACTCGACAGTAACCTCTTTGAAAAGGTTGAGGAGACTGAGCCTGCCAAATGGAGAAAAGGCAGTGCATATTCTCTCAAGAAGAAAGATGGAGTACGTAATAACGATATCTTGGAAGCAGTTTCCATTCAAGGAGAGATCCTTACCTTTGAAGAACGCCTTCCTACCCTCAATGATATTTTCCTCGCCTATACCCTAAATTCATAGTAAAATATACGATATGAGCCAATTATCTTTAATTATAAAGCACGAGTTCCTCACAGATGTTCGTTCAAAAGGATTCTGGATCGGCACATTGGTAGTGCCTGTGATAATAATCGCCTTTTCGGCATTTTTCGGTGTTCTGGCTTCCGAATCCGATACTTTTATGCAGGCATCGGAAAAGTTGAACACTACTCCCGATCCGGAGGAAATGACAATGGCAAAAGTCGCGGGAATGTTGTTGGGCATGTTCCTTACTTTCTTCCTTATGATATATGGTGCAATGATTTTCAATAAGGTCAAGACAGAGAAGAGTAACAGGATTATGGAGATTCTCTCTACATGTGTTGACGGCAAGACCATGATGCTTGCAAAGATTATTGCCGTAGGTCTCATCGGTATGGTGCAGCTACTTGTATGGGCAAGTTTCATTATCATAGGCATTACCGTTGTCTTTATGGTCTTCCCCTTTGCAATCCCGTTTGATATACTCACAAATCCCAAGTTGTATCTTGCCATTCTATATATGCTTCTGTATTTCATAGGTGGCTATATTCTTTACGGGTCGCTATATGCAGCTTGTGGGGCAATTACCGACAAGGATGGAGAGAATCAGACTTATATGTCGGTTTTGACATTTATTCTCTTAGGAGCATTTTATATCGGGCAATTTGCAGTTGATAACGGAGAATCGGTATTGGCAACCGCTTGCAACTACATCCCCTTCACTTCACCGACTGTTGGCACAATCAATGCTGTGTCGGGCGTTTCTCCCTGGTGGCAAACTCTCATTTCACTCGTTGTATTGTATGTTTCCGCCTTTATATGCGTGATGTTTGCCGGGAAACTTTACCGCTCCTCACTTCTTTTAAAAGGTAAGCAACTTACCCCGCGTGATCTGATCACTTTCCTGAAAGTACAGTAATCATATCCGTATATAGATAGGTAATCTCCGAATTACTTTCCAATACACCTGATACAGTTAAAACCCTCGCGTATGCTAAAACCAACGCGAGGGTTTTCTACTTACAAAGCCCGTCTAAGCCCTTATTTCATTGCTTCAACATTGATATGACCGCCGAATTAAATTCAGATTCAGGCATATCATAAGGTAGCCAATTAATCTTAAAACCTCTTCTCTCCATACCCCTGAACCACGTCATCTGACGCTTGGCAAACTGATGTATGGCAATTAAAAGCTGACTACGCATCTCATCATAAGATAACTTACCAATCACGTGAAGAGTAAGAAACTTATATTCTAAACCGTAATATATCAGATCTTCCGGATTAATCCCCTTCTCCAATATACCTTTAACTTCATTTACCATTCCCTCCTCCAAGCGTTTGTCAAGTCTGATGGCAATTCTTTTTCGTCGTTCCTCTCTTGGAATATCCACCCCTATTATAAGGGCATTGAGGGGGATGGCTCTATTCCTGTCGGCTGCCAATGCCTCATTAGGATTTTCCCTATAATACTCCTCAATTTCAATAGCTCGAATCGCACGTTTTTCCGTATCGACATCGGTGACATTATGAAGCGTTTTGTAACTCTTCAGAATCTCTACAAGTTGAGGAAG
>CAMWTL010000220.1 GCA_947177145.1 uncultured Porphyromonadaceae bacterium | reverse complement strand
TTGACTCAGCACAATTCTTGAGATAATATTTCTTCCATAGCTTTCTTCCCGGCATCTCTCCATTGTGTACCTGTTCGGGTGTCAGCATTCCGAGTGACAGATGTGGGCGTCTTGTATGATAGATTTCTATGATACGCGACAGGGTATCCTCAATATTTTCTGCGTTTACATCTTCATATTTCAGGAATTCATATTTCAGAATTCCGTTGACGCGCTCGGCAATTCCGTTGTTGCGAGGATCATAGCCCTCTGTCATGCTGATTGGCATTTTGCGACGGTTAAGAATTGACACATAGGCTTTTGCACAGTACTGCAATCCCTTGTCGGAGTGATGGATAGGATGGTCTCCCTTGCGGCATTGCCCCAAGGCCATACGAAGCGCGTCAACTGCATTCTCATGCCGCATGTTATCGGCAACTTTCCAGCCCACTATCTTTTTTGAGTAGGCATCCGTGATCAGGAACAGATAATGGAAGCCGTCTTCTTTCCCAAGCCAGATATAGGTGATGTCGGCAACCCACAGCTGGTTTATGCCCGTCGGCACGAAGTCCTTGCGCAAATCCGGATACACCCTCAGTCCATGGTCTGAGAATGTGGTTCGTGTACGGTGTGTACGCTGTTTTACCAGAAGATTATGCTCCCGTAGAAGTGAGAATAGGCAGTCCCTGCCGATGTCTATGCCGTAGTCCCGTTTGAGTACCACCTGCAATTTACGGCCTCCGGCACCGCGCATGGCCTGACGGATCTGGTGAATGCATTCCAAAATGCGGTCGTTGTCGACAGCCTCCTCGAAAGAGCGCTGATGATAGGAATACCACGCTTGTTTTGTCACGCCAAGCAGCTCGCACGCGCCTGACACTCCCATGTCATGACGCATACGCAAGCGGTCTGCTACTTGGTATTCGATTTTTTTGACTGTGACGGTGTTACAAGCTTGCGATATTCCACAAGCTGTTCTTCAAGAAACTCCCGTCTTATGGCATCCTTCTTCTGAAGTGCTTCAAGACGAGCCACTTTCTTTAGTGCCTCATCGAGTTCACGGCGAAGCTGCTGCTCTATTGTGTCGTTGTCACTTTTGCGAAGAGAGGATTTTTTTGACATGGGACGTTTTTTATTCTTTGGTTCATCAGCTGTAGCGGCTTTCATGCCCATACGCCGCAGCCACTTGCCAAGACTACAGCGTGTGCCGCGATAGTCCGGAATTGCATTGACTAATTTAAATAACGTCCCTGATGGTAATTTTATTTCTTTCTCAATCTGGTCGAAGCCTTTTGTACTCTCGTACCAGGTGCGGACTGCGGCTAGCTCGCCATTGTCCCAGTTTCTTTTGGTTTCTTCACTCATTGTCCGTTAAAATCTTTAACTCTTTAGTCAAGATTTTTCAGGACTAGACATATAATCAGGCAACATAAAATTCACAGGATTATCTTTGGCGTGTCAGCTCTATGGATTCCTTTCCGGTTATGCTGTCGATTGTTATTTCGATTATGGCGACGGCTTTAAGGAACTTAGCGATTTCTTCCGTCGCATCGAGTCCTATGCAATATTTTTGTGACAGTTTCCATAAAGCCTCCTCTTTCTCGTCATCATCTTCAATCAGCCTTGCCCTGCCAAATACAATTGCGCTGCGGAAATATGTGGTAAACTCTTCCGGTACAATGTCTCCCTGAGCCACCACACACAGCGACATCTTAGGATTACGTCTCAAAGCATCAATCTTATGACCCTCTTTGGCAGAGTGTAAATAAATATGTTCACCGTCATAAACATAGTTTATGGGTACGGCATAAGGATAATCATCGTCGCCACTTACGGCAATGACGCATTCACGACCCTTATACAATATCTCCTTTGTCTCTTCCATCGGCAACTGCTGCCGAAAACGTCTCATCTTACGCTCCATTATCCCAATACTTTTAATCCGATAATTGACAGAATCAGGGTCGTGATAAAAAATATTCTCCAAAACGTGGCGGGTTCACCGAAATAGAAAATACCAACCAAGACGGCACCTACTGCCCCTATCCCTGTCCAGACAGGATAAACAGTGCCTATGGGCAGACGTTCAGCCGCCTTTGCCATCAAACCCATACTGAGCGTGAGAGCCACAAGAAAACCTATCCACCACCCTGCCAGCTCATGACCGACCGCTGACTTTGTTTTGCCGAGACAGAACGTGAACGCCACCTCCATACACCCGGCCAAAATAAGAATTAACCAATTAAACATAAAACTTAGTGACCTATTTGAGGGCTGCAAGAATTCTCGGCGTCTCCTTCTAAGGCACTGCAAAGTTACAAATTTTTTCCGAAGTTTTAACAATCACTTATATGTAGACCTCCTCACCCGGCAGTTGCTGAATGAGGAGGTCGAGGCTCTCTTTATCTTTCATAAATCATAGTGTTCAAGACGCGGAGGACGTGGTGCCAGATCATAATAATCAATCGACCTGACTTCCAGACTACAATACACCATTGCGTCATAACTTGGATAAAGGTCTGATAGAATTGAGTTAGTATCATATATCTCCTTCTGAACTTCGTCAGGGACATCAAACTTTATATCACCACTCATTCTGACAGATATGTTTCCTTTCATACCGAGAATCTCTACAGCCGGATTTTCAATTAGCTGGCGATAGACCTCCTTACGTGGAGAAGTGGCAAAATAGAGAGTATGCCCTTTAATAAGCATCACCTGAAAGACACGCAGATTGGGGCGGTTGTTCTCAACCGTCCCAAATGCCACGTCTTTGTTTTCTCTTAAGAAATCAAAGGCTTTTTCCATAATAATCAATACGCTACTGTGAAACGTTCTTTATGGTGTTTCGGATTCTCAAGCTCGTCGATCATTGCCATAGCATAGTCTTCAACAGAGATGAAGCTATCACCTTTTTCATCAACGAGCAGATCATCTTTACCTACACGATATTTACCGGTTCGCTTACCATATTCGAGATTACCGAGGTTAGCGGCAGGAGAAAGGAATACCCAGTCGATGTCATTCTCCTTTGCCAGTGTGTTGAGATAGAACTCACCCAAAGACTTAACTCCGGGAATCCAAGCATCGGGCAACGTGCCGGTATCAACAAGACGCAGACCCGGTTTTACGAACAATGTTCCTGCACCGCCTACAATAAGCAGACGTGGCACACCTGACTCTTTAGCACCTTCGAGGATTTTCGGATAATTCTCCAGTGTGTCCTCATAGAGTCTCGGATTTGCCCATCCGGGATTGTAGGCACTGATGATGGCATCCTTACCCTTAGCATATTTTACAATCACAGCAGGATCGGTTACGTCTCCTTCCACAACGGTAAGGTTGGGATTTGTAATATCCTTCAATTTATCAGCGTTACGCACGATTGCAGTCACTTTCTCACCTCTTTCGAGGGCTTCATTCAGGAGCGCACGACCTACATATCCGGTGGCACCCAAAAGAACAATATCTTTCATAAATTCTTTATTTTTATAATTGGTAACTTTTTGTTATCTTTGCAAATATAACAAGAGAAATTGAGATTTGGTTCTCATTGATTTTACTGAGAGTCAGTTACATCAATGTTACCTTTACTCAAATTCAAATCATTCTGAGATAAAAATTTTATTGAAAAAATGAAAAGATCAACACTCGTCGATGCGTTCGATCCCAAATGCCCGATTCGCAACATCCTCGCGCGCTTCTCTGAGAAGTGGGGCTTACTCGTGATTTATACACTCACATTGAAACCCAAGACACGTTTTAATGAATTACGGAAACAGATTCCTGACATCTCTGCCCGTATGTTGAGTGCGACCCTGAACACACTTGTGACCGACGGATTAATCGAAAGACATTCCTATAATACTGTTCCTCCCACAGTGGAATATTCACTCAGTGCAATAGGGCAGTCACTTGTTCCTTATCTGGAAAGCCTTATAGGATGGGCAAAGGAATATAGTGAAGATATTATGAACAATAGACTCAAGGCAACTAATAATTAGACGAAAATTCTAAGTAAAAAACATTTGCGGAAACTTGAAAACAAAAATTTATGATATAATTTTTATCAACTGTGCGTATAAATCGCAGGATTTTTGTAATTTTGTAACGTAGTATTGCCAACCTAAAATCTACCATATGAGAAACTTGTTTATTTCCATAACGCTTTTCGCCGCCATAGGTATCACCTCCTGCAAAACCTCCGGTAGCCAATCAATAGAGGAAGCTCCGGTTTTCGATCTGGAAGGAAATGTAAATGTAGAGGTAAGTAATCCTATAAGTGTACGTGATCTTACTTATACTCCACTCAGCGACGATGTTCAGGAAGCGTTTTTTAAAAGTGCAAATATAATTGACG